>JANXWI010000403.1 GCA_025351205.1 Deinococcus sp. | reverse complement strand
TTGGCCCCGATCTGGCTCATCATCTTGTAGCGCCGCTCCATGTGGGCCACCGCGCCCAGCAGCACCCCGGCGGCGTCCACGGGGTTGGTGACCACGGCGCGTACCAGATGTGGAATGCCGTCGTAGGGGGTCAGTTCGACCATCTTGGGATCGATCATCAGAAACCGCAGCTCGGTGGGCAGGTAGCGGTACAGCAGGCTGGTGATCAGGGTGTTGACGCACACCGACTTGCCCGACCCGGTGGACCCCGCCACCAGCAGGTGCGGCATCTTGGCGAGGTCGCCCACCATCAGGTCGCCGTCGATGCTTTTGCCCAGGATGATCGGCAGCTTGGCCCGCGTCTGCTGGAAGCTGGGCGCGGCGGCGGCGGTATGAAAGGTCACCGGCTCGCGCTCGGCGTTGGGCACCTCCAGCCCGATCACGCTCTTGCCCGGCACCGGGGCCTCCACGCGCACCCCGCCCACCGCCAGGGCGCGGGCGAGGTCGTTGGACAGCCCGGCGATGCGCGAGATCTTCTCGCCGGGGGCTGGTTCGATCTCATAGCGCGTGACCGTGGGACCACGGGCGAAATCGACCACGCGGGCGTTCAGGCCGAACTGGGCCAGCGTCTGGTTGATCAGCTCGGCGCGCAGCCGGGCCTGATGGTCGAGCTGGGCCGTGCCCACCGGCAGCGCCGGAATCGGGTCGAGCAGGTCCATGCCCGGAATGGCGATGTCGATGGCCCCCAGCCTGGGAATGGGTGCGGATTGCAGGTGGCCGCGTTCGGGCACGTCCTCCCAGGGCGGGGTGTTTGCTCTGCCCTTCGCCCTGGCGGGCAGGGGAGAGGGGGCCTCAGATTTCAGGCTGGACTGCGGCACGAGCAGGCCTGGGGCCGCAGCAGGCGGATCAGCGGCGTCCCAGTCGTCCGAACCGTCGTCCGAATCCAGGTCCGGGCTTTCCGGAACCGGCAGCGGAATGGCCGCCGCAGGATCGGCACCCAGCGCGGCGCGGGCCAGTGCGCCGCGCGGTTTCGGTAAATTCAGGGTAGCGGGTTCCGGCGGCGTCCCGAATTTGAAATCCATGATGGGCGGCGCTTCCGGCACGGACTGGGCCTGCGGGGGCTGGGCCAGATGCCCGTTCAGCCCGCGTTCCCAGTCGGCCCGCTCCTGCAAGGTCTTGTAGGGGTCGCTGTTCAGGGCGGCGGCCAGTTCCGAGGCCAGCTCGGTGGGCGCGCGGTCATAGGCCAGCGTCAGGGCGGGCCACATCACGTACGGCCCCTGGCGGGTCTGCCACTCGCCCAGCGCCGCGCTCAGTTTTTCCCACTCGCCCACCCGTTCCTGTGCGGCGGGCAGTTCGCGCAGCAGCACGCCCGCGTCGCCCTTGCCCAATCGAGACTCGGCGCGGGCGCGGGCCTGTTCCAGCACGCCGGAGCGCGAGGCCAGCCGCTGCACGTCCATGTACAGGGCGCGGCGCACCCCTTCCAGCGCGCCGCACGCCAGGGTCGAGGGCAGCTCGGTGGACAGCGCGTGCCGTCCGGCTTTCAGGTCGGCGGCCAGCGCGGCCAGCTGGGCAGCGGCGGGCGGGGTTTCCTGGGCCACCGCCGCCTGGAGCTTCTGCGCGGCGCTGAGCACGAAGCCGCCGCTCACCTCGCGCCACTGCGCCAGCTGTTTTTCGCTCGCGGCGAGGGCGGTTTCGTCCTGCCTGCCCAGCGTCCTGCTGGCCTCGCGGGCCTCCTGCTGCCAGCTGCCCAGCTCACGGGCCTGCGGATAGAGCTTTTTCAGGGTGTCCAGGTCGCGGATGTGGGCCGACAGCCCGCCGCGCAGCCGGGCGCGGGCCTGGGCCGCCGCCTGCCCTTCCTTCCGGGCCTCGACGCTGGCCTGCACCGCTCCGGCACCGCCCAGCAGCAGCATGCTGACGCCCCGGAAGAAGCGCCGCAGCAGGGTGGTCGGGGCCAGCCTCAGCACGATTTCAAGTCCCAGGGTCAGGACGATCAGGGGCAGCAGGCCGGCGGCGTACGACACGGCCCTGAAGGGGGGCGTCATGATCAGGGCGGCCAGCTTTCCGGCCTGCGCCGGATACAGGTCGTCGGGGCGCACCAGCTGGAGCAGCGCCAGGGCGGCCACCACCATCAGCGTGCCGCCCAGCACGCGCCGGGTCAGGCCCCGCAGGTCGCGTCCCAGAAACACCATCGCTCCGTAGGCCGCCGGAATCAGCGGCAGCGCGTAGGCCCCCCAGCCCAGCCAGCCGGTCAGGGCACCCTGCGCCGTGGCCATCAGGCCGGTTCCGGCGGCGGGCAGCGCCACGGTGATGCCCAGAAAGATGCCCAGCGCGAACAGCACCAGACCCAGCACCTCGCCGTCGAAGCGGGCGTTGATGGCTGGAGCGGTCTTTTTGCTGCGCCGGGTCGTCATGTGTTTTAGTTTAGGGTGCGTTGCACGAGAAAGAAAGCGGAAACGCAGCAGGGAAGGCCACAGAAGCCGCAGCCGGAGGCAGAAATGCGGCTCAGGTCCGCGTGGCTGTTCTATGCTGGACTCATGACGAATCCTGCCCGTGTTGTCGTGGTGACCGGATCGGCGCAGGGCATCGGGCGGCGGGTGGCCGAGCTGTGTGCCGAACGCGGAGAGGCGCTGGCGCTGCTCGACCTGAATCCCTCGCCCGTTCCGGCAGGGGCCGACGCGCTGGTGCTGACCGGCGACCTGAGCAGCGAGGAGGTGGTGCTGGCCCACACGGCGGCCATCCTGGAGCGCTGGGGCCGGGTGGACGCACTCATCAACAACGCCGGAATCAGCTTCATCACGCCCGCCGAGGAGACGAGTGCGGCCAGCTTCCGGCGGGTGCTGGACGTGAACCTGACCGCGCCTTTCCTGCTGTGCCGCGAACTGGGCAGGGTGATGCTGGAGCAGGGCAACGGCAGCATCGTAAACGTGGCGAGCGTGGCGGGCCTGCTGGGCATCTCGGACCGCGCCGCCTACAACGCCAGCAAGCACGGCCTGATCGGGCTGACACGCACGCTGGCCGCCGAGTGGGGCGGACGTGGGGTGCGGGTCAACGCGGTGTGCCCCGGCTGGGTCAAGACCGAGATGGACGCCCACGACCTGGGCAGCGGGGCCTACACCGACGCCGACATCGTGGGCCGGGTGCCGATGGGCCGCTTTGCCAGCTCAGACGACGTTGCCCGCGCCGTGGTGTACCTGAGCGACCCCGCCGCCAGCCCCTTTGTGAACGGTATGGCCCTGAGCGTGGACGGCGGCTGGGCCGCAGACGGGAGCTGGGAGGCGCTGAGGCTGAAGAAACGCTGACGGGCTGATGGTTCGACTGGGGGCACACCGATTTTCCACTACAGATAACTACAGGCGTCATCAGGTCTGTTTCACAGGATGCCAAGTCCATTCACCCTCCCCTTCGGGCTGTATCAGTCAAGGAGGAGGGGCCAAAGACAGGCCACTTCAACCCTGTTTATTCGACTGTTCACGTCTGAATGTATTTTTCCGCCTCCTGCTCCGCTCGGTTTATTTGAAAATGAATTTGGCTGTATTTAGCTCCTGCGTTTCAACTCCAGCAGCGCCTTTGCCAGTGCCGCAGGGTCGTGGTGCGCCACCAGCCCCGGTGCCAGCAGCGGCGCGTACCTGATCCGTTTCCTGAGCTGCGCCTCCAGTCCCGGACTGCCCAGCAGCGCGGCCCCCTCTGCGGCGTAGCGGTCCAGCACACCCATTGGCACGGGTTGACTGTTCACCAGCAGCACGTCGGGGCGGCGGCCCAGGTGGGCGAAGATGGCGGCGTCGTGGTCGCCCAGGCTCATGCCGTCGGTCTCGCCCGGCTCGGTCATGATCGGCGCGGCGTAGACCAGCGGGGCACTGGAGCCGCGAATGGCCTGGGCGACCTCCGGAACCAGCAGCGCGGGCAGAATCGAGGTGTACAGGCTGCCCGGTCCCAGCACGATCAGGCTGGCCTGCCGCACGGCCTCCAGCACGGCGGGCAGGGCGGGCAGGTCGGGCGGGTCGAGCCGCACCCGCACGATTCTGGTGTCGCCCTTCTGCGCGGCCAGCTGGCTCTCGCCGCGCACCGTGCGCCCGTCCGACAGCTCTGCGACCAGCGCCGTGGGCGAGGTGGTGGCCGGAAACACCTCGCCGCGCACGTTCAGCACCTCGTGAACGTCCTGCATGGCCCCCTGTAGCCCGCCCTGCTCTTCAGACAGGGTGGCGAGCAGCAGGTTGCCGAAGGTGTGACCTTCCAGGCCGTCGCCGCGCTCGAAGCGGTGCAGCAGCAGCCGCGCCAGCACCGGGCTGTCGGAGAGGGCGGCGTAGCAGTCGGTCAGGTCGCCGGGGGCGATCATGTCCAGGGCGCGCCGCAGCCGCCCCGACGAGCCGCCGTCGTCTGACACCGTGACCACCGCCGTCAGGTTGCCGCTGTAGTCTTTCAGGCCGCCCAGCAGCTTGGACAGGCCGGTGCCGCCGCCCACCGCCACCACGCGGGGGCCACGCGCCAGGGTCCGCACCGAGTGGATGGTGTCGAGGGTCGCGCTGGGATCGTTGCCGGTGGCCCGCAGCACGCTGCGGTTGAGCATCACCATGCTGGTCACCGCGCCGACCAGGGCCAGCAGCGTCACGAGGCCGCCGACCATCCACAGCGGCATCACCTGCGGATCGGTCAGGTTGTTGAGGTACAGAATCCAGCGGGTGGCGGCAAAATGCAGCGGCCCGGTCCAGGTCAGGTGCAGAAAGGCGAACGCCCCGACCAGCGAACACACGGCGAACAGCACAAACCAGCGCTTGACGCCCAGACCGGGGGTCAGCCAGCGCGACCTGCTGCTCAGCCAGCGGCGGCTGCGCCCCAACCTGTCGCCCACCCGGCTGTTCAGGCTGCCCGCCGGGTCAGAGCGGGAAACCAGGGCGGGCTGGACAGGACTCGGCAGAACTGTAACGTGACTTGGCAGAACTGTAACCTGACTTGGCAGAACTGTAACGTGACTCGGCAGAACTGTGACACGCTGAGCCGAACCATCCTGCGCTGCGTCCCCTTGTTCCGACCCGTGCTGATCCGGGCCGCGTGGCAACGAGGTTCCGTGCCCCCCTTGGTCGGTCTCGCCGCTTTCCGGCGTTCCTTGTTCAGCATTGTCTCCGGGGGAAACACTGTGTTCTTCGGCGGGAACACTGCTGGCCGCCTGACCGGGCCGGGCGGGGTGGCTCACGGCGCGGCCAGAGGAATGTCGCGGTGGTCGATGACCCTTGCCCCCAGGTCGTTCAGGTCAAGTTTCAGCCGCTCGGCCACCGCCACGCTGCGGTGCTGGCCCCCGGTGCAGCCCACCGCCACGCTGTAGCTGTGGCGTCCGGCGGCCCGCGCCCGCTCGGCACTCTCGCGCACGTAGCCGCGCAGATGCTGGTAGAAGCTCTCGTGTTCCTCGCCCGCGAACACGTAGCGCGACACCGCCTCTTCCAATCCCGTGTGCGGGCGCAGCTCGGGGTCGTAGTAGGGGTTGGGTAGCGTGCGCACGTCCAGCATCAGGTCCACGTCTCTGGGCGGCGCGTGCTTGAAGCCGAAGGTGGTCAGCCGCAGGTCGAAGCCCTGCGAGATGCCCACCAGACCCAGGACGCGCTCGGCCAGCTGCACGTCGCTCAGGGCGGTGGTGTCGATCACGGTGTCGGCAATCGAGCGCAGCGGCGAGAGCAACTCGGCCTCGCGCTTGAAGTCCAGCAGCAGGCTGGGGTCGCCCAGCGGGTGGGCGCGGCGGCTGAGGTTGTAGCGGCGCAGCAGGACCTCGTCTGTGGCTTCCAGAAAAAACACCCGCACGCCGTCCTGGCGCTTTTTCAGGCGTTCATGGCTGGATTCCAGGGCGGCCAGAAAGTCGCGGGTGCGGGCGTCGGTGCTGACCACCACCCGCTCGATGCGGCGGGCCTGCGCGAGGTCGCTCATGGCCCCCCACAGCTCCGGCGGCAGGTTGTCGGTGGCGAAGTATCCGGCGTCTTCCAGCGCCCGCAGCGCGGTGCTCTTGCCACTGCCTGACAGGCCGGAGACGATGATGAAGGGCATGCGGGCAGTCTAACGCGGCGAGGTTCAGGCGGGCATCAGGTCTCATGTCAAGCACTGCCATGTCTCGACCCCGACTATCCATCAACTTCAGCCCTCCATCAACTTCAGCCCTCCATCAACTTCAGCCCGTGTCTGCTCACCGTCAATCGGCTGCCGCGCCGCTACAATGTCCGGGTGCTGCTCACCGCCCTCTCGACCCTCAACTACCGCAACCTGGAGGCCGCCACGCTGAGCTTCCCGGCGGGGGTCACGGGCGTCTGGGGGCCGAACGGGGCGGGCAAGACCAACCTGCTGGAGGCGGCCTACCTGGCCCTGACCGGCCTGACCGACGCGCCCCGGCTGGAGGTGCTGCTGCGGGCCGGTGAAAAGGAAGCCTACGTGCGGGCCGATCTGATGCAGGGCGGCAGCCTGAGCGTGCTGGAAACCGGGGTGGGCCGGGGCCGCCGCACCACCAGGGTGGACGGCGTGCGGGTGCGCGGTCAGGAGTTGCCACGCGGCAGCGCGGTCTGGATCAGGCCGGAGGACAGCGAGCTGGTGTACGGCGGCCCGGCGTTGCGCCGCAGCTTTCTGGACGCGCTGCTCTCGCGGCTCAGTCCTCGCCACTCGCAGATGCTCACCCGCTACGAGCGCAGCGTGGCCCAGCGCAACGCCGCCCTGAAGTCGGGCGAACAGTGGGCCACCGAGGTCTGGGACGAGAGCCTCGTCACGCTGGGCAGCGAGATCATGCTGCTGCGGCGGCGGGCGGTGTCGCGCATGAGCGAGCTGGCCGCCGAGAACAACGCGATGCTGGGCAGCCACAAGCTGCTGGGCGTGGAGCTGAGCGAGACCACCACGCCCGAGACCTTCCGGCACGACCTGAAGCGCAGGCGCGGCGAGGAGCTGAGCCGGGGAGCCAGCGTGGTCGGCCCCCACCGCGACGACCTGAAACTGCGGCTGGGCGAGTTTCCCGCCGCCGACTACGCCAGCCGTGGAGAGGCCCGCACCATCGCGCTGGCGCTGCGGAAAGCCGAACTCGATCTGCTCAGGGAGCGCTACGCCGAGCCGCCCATCCTGCTGATCGACGACTTTTCTGCCGAACTCGACCCGCAGCGGCGCAGCTTCCTGCTGGAACTGGCGGCCTCGGTGCCGCAGGCCATCGTGACCGGCACCGAGGGCTTTCCGGGGTCGGTGCTGGAACTGCACGCTCAGGCCGGGCAGTTTGTACAGGCCGGTGTTCTGGCCCAACCGCTGGCGCAGGCGGTGGGCCGGTGAACCGCCGCACCGGCACCACCCACAGCATGCGCGGCCTGCTGGGTGAGACGCTCGCCAAGCGCGGCCTGAAACTGGGGGTAGGGCGCGCCCGCAGCGTGCTGATGTGGCCGCAGGTGGTCGGCCCGGAGCTGGCCCGCCTGACGCGCGCGCGCAACCAGCACGGCGGCACGCTGTTTGTCGAGGCCAGAGACAGCGCCCAGGCGCACCACCTGACCATGCAGCGGCACCACGTGCTGGCGCGGCTGCGAATTGCGATGGGCGACGAGAGCGTGTCCGAGCTGCGCTTCGTGGTGGGCACGCTGCCGCCAGACCGTGCCGTGGTGGTCCAGGACGCCCTGCCGCCGCCGGACCGCGAACGCGCACAGCAGCTGGTCCATGACGTGCCAGACGGCCTGCGCGACGTGGCGGTGCGGGCCGCCGAGGCCATCACCCGCGCCCGCAGATGGCGCGAACAGCAGGGCTACAGCCCCTGCCCGGTGTGCGGCGAGGCCACCGCAGAGCAGCCGTGCATGGCCTGTAACCGCACCCTCCAGGACCCGGCGGTGAAACGGGCCGCTCCCCAGCTGGCCCGCGACCCCCGCATGCTGGTCAGCCTGCCCGCCCTGCTGGGCGACAGCGGCACCCAGGCGGCCCGCCATCTGGCGCTGGAGCTGCTGCGCGACCAGATGGAGCTGCTGGCCCTGGAATGCGTGCGTTCCGGCGGCGAGGTGTTCTACCGCGAGTACCTGGGCGAGCAGGCGCGGCTGTTCGTGGCCCTGAGCCTGGAGCGCACCCACGCGCCGCTGGTCCGCAGCCACCTGAAGCTGCTGCCGGAACGGGTGCAGCAGGTGCTGGCGGGCAGCGTGGAGCAGGACGCCTGAACGTTCATCCGGCGTCTTTCATTCGGCGTCGGAAGCTTCCTCATGGCGGGCCGCTACACTGGCCCCATGAGCCGTGAATCGCACATCGAAGCCGCGCCCGACCACGTGCGGGTGGGCCTTCTGACCATCTCCGACACCCGTACCGAGGAGAGCGACACCAGCGGCCAGTACCTGACCAGCGAACTCAGAGCGCAGGGCCACGAGGTGGTCGATTACCGCATCGTGCGCGACGACGCGCTGGACATCCGGGCCGCCCTCAACGCCCTGATGCGCCAGTCGCAGCTGATCATCACCAGCGGTGGCACCGGCATCACGGGCCGCGACGTGACCATTCCGGTGGTCGAGAGCCTGATCACCAAGCCCATGCCGGGCTTCGGGGAGCTGTTCAGGATGCTCAGCTACCAGCAGGTCAAAGGCTCGGCCATGCTGTCGCGGGCGGTGGGCGGCCTGGCCGGAAGCACGTTGATCTTCGCGCTTCCGGGCAGCCTGAACGCGGTGCAGACCGCCTGGGAAGGGCTGCTGAAGGACGAGCTGGGCCACCTTGTATTCGAGATGACCCGGCACGTCCAGCCGGGGGCGTCGGGCGTGCCCGCCACTCTGGACGAGGCCGTGGGCGCAGAGGGCCTGAAGGTCGTGCCGCCGGTGGTGTAGGAGGGGCGATCAACAGACCTCCTGAAAAACCAAGGAGATACCCGGAAATCAGTCCTCCTTCAGCGTTGGCAGGACAGAGGTTGATGGGTACACTCAGGGCATGAAACTTGATCACTTGGCCCTGAGCGTTCACGATGTCGAGGCCGCAATTTCGCACTTCGCTACGCTTGGGTTCACCGTGGAAGGGCGTGGCAATCATTACTCAAATGGCGTGCCGACAGTGTTCCTCAACCATCCGGAAAGCAACGTGTACCTTGAGTTGGTGCAGGTTTCCGGGCAGCCCGCGCCGGGCTTTCTTCACTTGGCGTTCGAGGTCGATGACCTGGAGGCCAAGTGCGCTGAGCTGCTCGTGTGTGGCTACGAGTACGAGGCCGCTCCATTCCTCAACGAGCGCAACACTACGCGTATGGCGTTTATGCGACATCCGGCAGGGTTCATCGCGCAACTTAATCAAGTTTGAAGAGGTCTGAACTTCAGCTTCTGACGCCTTGCGTATCGTTGACTGCGGCTGCTTGTTCGCTGCTGCCCATCGGCCTGATTGCAGGGTTTTACTGCGTGGATAGAGACGGCAGATATAGACGCGGCGGTACGACTTTCGCAGGCGGCTCAATGCAGAACAGTCAGGTTAAATTGGGTTGTCTGGACACACTGCTCTTGGCGAAACCCCAGTCAGATGGCTCTCAGTCAGATGGCTCTCACTCAGATGACGCTCAGCTGAAGAGTTTCGCTGCGCCCATAGTCCCGCCTTCCCGCTCGCCAAAGGCGCTAAGCCATTTCGCCCACGTTCCCCTTTGCCCCGGCTTCCTATACTGTTGGGCGTGCCTTTTGAAGAAGCCGCCCTCGCCACCCTGGACTTTCCCCGCATCCGCGCCGCGCTCGCCTCCCGCGCCGCCACCGGCCTGGGCGTGGAGCGGGCCGGGGCGCTGTGTCCTGTTTCCGACGCGGCTCAGATCGGGCGCGAGCTGGACGAACTCGAAGACGCGCTGTTCGGCGTCTCTCTTTCGCTGGGCGGCGTGCAGGACGTGCGGCCTCTGGTCGAGCGGGCCAGAGACGGGCGGGTGTTGACCGGCCAGGAACTGCTGGAGGTGGGCTACACCCTCGACGCGGCCATGACGGTGCGCAGATCGGTGGCCGCCAACTCGCGCGGGCCGCTGCTGAACGTGGTGCAGACTTACGCCGGGAGCGGGCTTTCGGACCACACGCTGCTGGTGCGCCGGGTGCTGGAGAGCATCGACCGGGGCGGCGAGGTGCGCGACGACGCCACGCCCAAGCTGCGCGAGCTGCGCCGCCGCCTGGGGCCGCTGCGGGACCGCATCCGTGAGCGGCTGACCAGCACGCTGGGGCAGTGGGCCGAGGTGCTTCAGGAAAACATCATCACCCTGCGCCGGGACCGCTATGTGCTGCCGGTGCAGGCCAACCGGGTGGGGCAGGTTCAGGGCATCATCGTGGACAGCAGCGCTTCGGGGCAGACGTACTTCGTGGAACCGGCAAGCATCACGCCGCTGAACAACGAACTGGCGCGGCTGCTGCTCGACGAGGAGGCCGAGGTCCGGCGCATCCTGACCGAACTCTCGGGGCTGGTCGTGACCGACGAGGGCATCGACGCCACCATCCTGACGCTGGGCGAACTCGACCTGATCGCCTCCAAGGCTGCTCTCGCCCGTGACTGGCGACTCAACCGCCCGCAGACCGGCCCGGACGGCGAGTACCGGCTGACCGAGGCGCGTCATCCGCTGATCGAGGGGGCCATTTCCAACGACATCACGCTGGGCGACACCAGACTGCTGCTCATCACCGGCCCCAACATGGGCGGCAAGACCGCGACGCTCAAGACCCTGGGGCTGGCGGTGGTCATGCACCAGTGCGGCCTGTACGTGGCGGCGGCCAGCGCCATTTTGCCCACCGTACAGGACATTCTGGTGGACATCGGCGACGAGCAGAGTATCGAGGCCAGCCTGTCCACCTTCGCGTCTCACCTCAAGCACCTGCGCGAGATTCTGGAAACGGCGGGGCGGCGGACGCTGGTGCTGATCGACGAGCTGGGCAGCGGCACCGACCCGCAGGAGGGCGCGGCACTGTCTCAGGCGATCATCGAGGGGCTGCTGGCGCAGGACGCGCGCGGGGTCATCACCTCGCACCTGGCTCCGCTCAAGCTGTTCGCCCTGGAAACGCCGGGCCTGAAAAACGCCAGCATGGGCTTTGACCTCTCCGCCCTGGCCCCCACCTACCGCCTCCAGGTGGGGCAGCCGGGGCGCAGTTACGCGCTCGCCATCGCCCGCCGCATGGGCCTGCCCGAAGGGGTGATGGTGCGGGCCGAAGCCATCCTGGGGCCGGAGGGCGGGCTGCTCGAAGCCCTGCTCGAAAATCTGGAACAGGAGCGCGAGACCCTGAAGGGAGACGTGGAACGCGCCGCCGTTGCCCGCAGAAGTGCGGAGGCCGAGCTGAACCGGGTGCAGCAGGAGCGGGCAGGTATCGAGGAGCGCCGCAGCGAGCTGATCGCCGAAGCCTCGCAGAAGGCTGAGACCCTGTACATGAACGCGCTGGAACAGGTCCGCAGCCTGCGCTCACGGGCGCGTGAGGAGGTGGCCCGCCCGCGCGTCCTGGAAGAGTTGCGCCAGCTGCGCCGCACCGCCCAGGCCGAGCGCCCACAGGCCCAGGCCGAGGCCCCACGCGGCGACCCGCTGCGGGCCGGGAGCACCGTCGAGGTGCCCGCCTACGGGGCCAGCGGACAGGTGCTGGACGTGCGCGGAGACGAACTGGTGGTGCAGCTGGGCGTGATGAAGGTCAACGTGCGCCGCCGCGACGTGCGGATGAAGCAGGAGGTGGCCCCCAGGGCCAAGGTGAAGAGTGCGTTTGTCGGCACCGCTCCCAGCACCTTCCAGAACGAGTTGCAGCTGCGCGGCCAGCACGTCGAGGAGGCCGTCGAGGAGCTGAGGCAGGCGGTGGGGGAGGCGCACGCCCTCAAGGAGTCGCCGCTGCGGGTGGTCCACGGCAAGGGGCAGGGTGTGCTGAGGAGGCTGCTGCGCGACTACCTGAAGACCGACAAGCGCGTCGAGAGTTTCAACGACGCCGAACCCAACCAGGGCGGGCACGGCGTGACGGTGGTCAATATCCGGCGCTGATCGACTGCATGTTGACGGGTTCTCCTCACGCCCGGTCAGGCTGCTCTGGCATAGTGGGGGGCGATATGGCCTCCAGTCCTCCTCTGCTTTCCGTTGCCCTGACGCTGCTCCTGAGTCCTCTGCTGGCGTCGTCCGCCTCTGCACAGGCGACGCCGACCCCCGAACCCGTGGCCCAGACCGCGCCCCCACCTGCGACCACTCCGGCCAACGCCCCGGAGCTGAGCTTCACCGCGCAGATATTGAACCTGTTTCCCTCGGACTACACCTCGCGTTTCGGCAATGTCCAGGCGTTTGCCGACTCGGTCAACGGTTACGGCGTGCGGTATTTTCCGCTGCCTTTCAAGGTCGATGCCCGATTGACCTACATCAGCCACCCGCTGTATCAGGAGTACGCCCTGAGCGCGCGCTACGCCGACACCACCTTCGCCGTGGGCCGCTTCGAAAACGGCGACGGCGGCGCAAAACTCGGCATTGCCCACGTCGAGGTGTCGCACAACCCCTACACCGGGCTTCAGTACGGGGCCATCTATCAGGACCAGGGGCGCAGCAGTCGCCTGAACCTGGGCTACGCCGTGGCTGCGGGGCCGTCGCGGTTTTACGGTGAGGCTGGCTACGCCTTCCAGGGAACCGTGGACGCCCCTTACGTGCACATCGAGGCCAGCACCGGCAAGTCGCTCACCGACGGGCCGTTCACGGTGGGGGCCTACGGCACCTTTCGCAGCTATGTTTTCCCGCAGGCCGCCCAGCTCAGCACCGACTTCAGCGCCAGCGTCACCTACCGCCCCACCGACTACAGCAGCGTCACGATCAGCGATTTCGAGCGCTTCGTGGTGGGCAGCAGCACCATTCCCGACCTAGCGGTGGGCCGTTACACCAGAAGCAACCTGGACGTGGTGCTCAACCCGAATGCCAGAGCAGGAGCCTTCTCGCTCAGGAACCTGGAGTACCACTACCAGTACTCGTTTCTGGGCACCGAGGCGACAGCCAACGCGCTGGGTTTCACGGTGCGCGCCGACGTGGCCTCCGCCTTCGTGATCGACCTGACCCCGCACCACGACTTCATCGCCAACGAGACCGGAATCAGGGCCGACCTGTTCTACCGGGGCGCGGACCTGCCGATTCTGGTCGGCCCCAGCTTCGATTTCGTCCTGACGCCCACCGGCAGCCGCTACGTCATCACGCTCAAGGCCGGGGTCAAGTAGTGTTGAGTACGTTCAGACCCTCGTTTCGTGATTCTGCTTGGTGAGGGGAACAATGCTTTTGAAGACGCCTGCCCACTCCACTTTGTTCATCCGTAACTGCTCAGCAGCGAGCCTCAACGCGGCGAATTGGGTAGAGTAGAGCATCAGCAAGGATGCCTGCCCCAACTGCACACGCCTGGAAGCCCAGTTGGCTGAGGTACTGGCCGAACTTCAGGCGATCAGGGCGCAAC
>JANXWI010000389.1 GCA_025351205.1 Deinococcus sp. | reverse complement strand
CCGACCCCTCGGTGCTGGTACGTGAGGCCGTGGCCGCCCATCCATCTACGCCGCCGGGGGCGCTGGGGCAGCTGTCACAGGATGAAGAATGGGAGGTGCAGCTCAGCGTGGCCCGCAACCCGAGCTGCGACCTGGCGACGCTGGCCCGGCTGGCCCTCGACCCTCACGTCCAGGTGCGTGAGGCGGTGGCGGCTCATCTGCTGAGCGGAGGGGAGATTCTGGCCCGGCTGGCTCAGGACGTGAACGAGCGGGTCTCTCAGGTGGCCCGGCTGCGGCTGCCAGGGGCGAGTCAGGAAGCCCTCGGGGCGGCTGCCAGCTCCAAACGGCGCAGCGTCAAGATGGCCCTGGCCACCCGGCAGGGCGCGCCGCGCGAACTGTTGCTGGCCCTTTCGGTAGACCGCAGCAGCGCGGTGAGGGCACTCGCTGGCCTGCATCCCCAGCTGGACTACGGGGCACGGCAGCGTCTGCAAGACGACCCCGACCCCCAGGTGCGGCGGGTGGCAAGGGCCGCCGACAGCGCCACGAGCGGAGACGACCTGGCGGCGTTGCCCAGGTACGACAGCCGGGTGAAGGTGGCGCTCAGCCGAAACGGCTCGACCCCAGCAGGCGTGCTGGACACGCTTTCAGACGACGCCAACCTCGCAGTCAGGTCGATGGTGATGCTGCATCCGGCCACGCCCCTGAGCGGCCTGACACGGCGACTGCCGGAGCTGGAACTGCGCGCCCTGGTTCGCCAGCATCCCCGTTATCAGGGGGCGCTGCGGGAGCAACTGTGGGCACAGGAACTGCACGAGGCCGCGCAACCAGATGTGAGCGGAGACGCCCTGAGAGCGCTGCTGTCCAGTGACAGCGCCCAGGTGCGGGCGGTGCTGGCCCGGCATGTCCGCACGCCCCTGGAGGTGCAGGTGGCCCTCGCTGCCGACCCGGACCCCCAGGTCAGGGCCGCCCTGCTGGAACGCGGCGTCGTGACAGAGGAAATCCAGCACCTGCTGGTGGCCGACGCTGCCTGGGAAGTTCAGGAGGCGCTGGTGCGGCTGCCCGAACTGGCGCAGGGCGTGATGCTCGCCCTCCTGAAACAGCCGCACATCGGCCATAGCCTGCTGGCCGAGCTGGCCGGGCACCCGAACATCACGCCTGCGGTCGTCGATGCTTTTGCCACGCACCTGAACACCGAGGCCCGCGTCCTGGCAGCTCACCACCGACACGTTTCGTCTGCGACTCTGACGCGACTGGCCGCCGACCCGCAGGAAGAAGTTCGCCAGGCTGTCGTCGTCCATCCCGGCTGCCCGCCGGGAGCACTACACCTGCTTGCCCAGCGCTCCGAACACCGCCTGCCCGTCGCCCATCATCCTTCCACCACTTCACAGACGTTGGAGTTTCTGGCGCATGACGCTGGTTATACCCGCGCCCTGCGCCTCCCGAAGACTCCCAAGGTGCTCAACATGCTCAGAGAATTCCTGCTCCACCGCGCCTCGCAGCGGGCCTTTCCGCAGATGGCCCTGCTGCTGGCCGTGCTCCAGCATCCCCACGCCACTGCCCAGGCCGTCCGCTCGGCCAGCCGCCTGAACCACCCAGAGATCGCCTCGGCCATCCGGGCGTGGCGTGCGGCCAGAATCTCACAGCAGGGCGGCGGGCAGCATGTCTGACACGCTGGCAGTGGGCACCCTGCTGTCTGGGCGCTACAGCGTCACGGCGCTGCTGGAGGACGCCGAGGGCGAGCGGCTCTACCGCGCCCAGGCCAGTTGGGGCGAGGCCGTGCTGGTCACGGAATTTGTCGGCCCACAGGAAGGCCCGGAGGCAGCCCGCGCCCGCGCGGCCTATCTGCGGCAGGCCAAGCTGCTGACCCAGGTGCAACATCCGGGGGTGATCCGCACCAGCGACCTGTTCGAGGAACGCGGCACCGTCTACCTGATTCAGGAAGACCGGGGCTGGGTCAACCTGCGCGACCTTCTGAAGCGGGGGCTGGTGCCTCCGGTCGAGGTGCTCGTGCTGGCGCTGGAAACCTACCGCGCCCTGGCGGCGGCGCATGCAGGCTCGGTGCCGCACCGCCGCCTCTCGCCGGAACGAATCTGGAAGGCCCCCGGCGGCCCGCCCGTGCTCGCCCGATTCAGCCTGGGAACGGCGGCGCTGGCCGAGGTGCACCTGCGCTTCACACCAGA
>JANXWI010000377.1 GCA_025351205.1 Deinococcus sp. | reverse complement strand
CCGGACGACCTTGCCACCGGCCTCGTTGACCAGAATGGTGTGGTCGGCCTCCTGGGCGGGCGTCCAGTCACGGCCCGGCAGCCGCGTGTTCCAGTGCGGAACCGCCGATTGCATCACGCCCCCGAACGCGCCGAGTTCATGGCGCATGGAACCGAGCAGCGCCTCCGGGGTCGGGTAGGCGGCGCGCAGGGCCGCGAGCTGATTCTGGATGCTGGCCTGGGGGTCAACGGCTGGAATGGATTGTGTCATGGCAGAAGTCTAGCCCTTCTTGCCCTGCTGCACCCGCTGAAACAGGCTCGCCCGTCCTGCCACCGCCTGCTCGTGCAGCCGACCCGTGGCCGCCAGATATTCGGCCAGCGCGCCTGTCTGGTCGAGCAGCAGCAGCGCCTGCACCCGGCTGATGTTCGGATAGAGCGTCAGGGTCAGCGCCTGCACCGTCGCGGGCTGATCGGCGGCGTCCAGCACGGCCTGCAACTTGTCCTGGTAACGCTCACGGAGTTGCCATATCCGGCCCCGCCAGTCGGGCATCGGGCCACCATGACCGCCCAGGGCCAGCGTCACACCCTCCAGGGCTTCTACACAGTCCAGAGAGGCCAGGTAGTGTGCCAGCCCGCCGCCAACGTGCGCCCGCTCGGGCATCAGCGGCGGCGAGTTGTGCGGCAGCAGGTGGTCGGCGCACAGCAGGATGTCGTGCAGGCGCAGGCAGATGTGCCCTCCGGCGTGACCCGGCGTGTGAATCACCTCAAAGTGTCCGTCGAGGGACTCGCCGCCGTGCAGCACGGTGTCGATCCTGGCGGCCCGGGGCAGCATCAGGTTGCGTGCCCGGTTTCTGAAACGCGTGGCATAGTCACTCTCAATTCCGGCCCAGGCCAGCAGCGCCTCGGTTCCGGGTATGGCCGCGTCTCTGGCCGCCTCGGGGTTTCGGATGGTGGCGACGTCCAAGGCGTGGGCCGCCGTGGGCGCAGCCGTCAGGGTCTGCACGAACGGCAGCCCGGCCAGGTGGTCCGGATGAACGTGAGAGATGACGACCCGCGAGAGCGTCTCCCACGACCACGCCTCGCCGTACTGCTCACGCACCGCCTCCAGGCCGAGCGCCAGCCCACCTGTGCTGCCCGCGTCATGGCCGCCCGTGTCGAGAAGGGCGGTGTAACTGGGGGCCGCCGCGTCGCCCACCACGATCAGAAAGACATTGGCGCTCAGGTGCGGAAAGGCGTTGACGCCCACTGTGTAGATTCGCGCCCCGCCCGAGGTGACGTGCCGGGTCAGCTGCGGTGAGGACGGGGAAGATTCAGATGGTGCGGCGGTCATGTCCAACTATGGCAGACATCATCGGAGACGCGCTGCATAGCGCAGGGCGGTGCCGGAATGTTGCGCTGAACGATTCTCGGCGTCACAGACCACTGGGACGACGACTGGGTTACATCAGAGACGCCGACGACAAAGGTTCTGCCTGCCCGGTACAGGTTGCAGAGATGGTCAGTCTGAGAGGCGATCAGCCTGACGTGAGGGTTCCCTGCCTTGCAGCACGACCAGCAGCAGGCGGTGGCCTGCCTGACAGTCACGGGTTTTTGACTCGGGTTCAAATTTAGACTCCTACGCGCTATACCTGAGGCCTATGGAATCTGCATCGCTGCGTGAGCGGCAAAAAGAGCGTCGCCGCGCCCGCATCTACGGTGTGGCCATCGAGCTGTTCAAGCAGGGCGGCTTTCAGACCACCACGGCCACCGATATCGCGCGGGCCAGCAACGTCTCGCGCGGCACGTTCTTCAATTACTACCCCTACAAGGAAGCGGTGCTGCTCGATTACGGCAGCGCGGTGGTCGAGGGGCTGCGCGCCCACGCCGAGGCGCGGCTGGTCGAGGGCATATTGCCCAGCACTGTGCTTCAGGAAGTCTGGATGCGGCTGGCCGAGCAGAACGTCCACGAGCGCGACCTGATTCCGCCGCTGGCCTACGAGGTCCTGAACCCCGACCCCGAGCGCGCCAGGATCGCGTATCAGGCGCTGCCGCTGGGCAAGGTGATCGAGATGATCCTGCGCCCGATGCAGCAGGCCGGGCAGTTACGGAGCGACCTGAGCCTGAGCCGCATGAGCAACCTGATCGCCGACACCTACCTGATGATCGCCCTGCGCTGGAGCGCCTACGGCGGTGGCAGGTCGCTCCAGGAAGAGATGCGCCTGACGCTCAGCTTTCTGATGGAAGGCGTGCTGCGCCGCTGACCGTCTTTGAGAAGACCCTCTTTGAGAAGACTCGGTTCTGTTCGCAAACTCAAGCGTCGTCATGCGATTGAACGGCTTTGCTGACGCTGTTCGGGGCAAAACGTCGCATCGTTATTATCAACATTGCGCCGACCAGGAAGAAACTGAGGCCGGAGCATTCGAGTGACCAGACACATCGGCCTCTCCTGTCACCGCTCCCCAGTCCGGCCAGGTCGGGGCAGCACCTGATCCTGTTGACCAAAACTCAATCTGTAAAATTCTGAGTCTGTCAAGCCCTCCCATAGCCTTTCCCCTGATATCCTAAGAAAATATAAAGTGAAAAAGTATTCATTGACTTCAAACTTTACACATCCTTGCTAGCTTGCGCGGGGAAGGGTCTGTCGAGGGACCGCCAGCCTGTGAGAGACTGCCGTGAACGTCACCGGGAGAGGGCTGATCTACAGGGCAGCCGGGAAGTTTTTGGTGATCGGCCACAATCTAAGGAGAACACATGGACATTCTGGAACTCTTCAAAAGCCAGCTGAGTGGTTCGGTCATGGAACGTCTGGGCAGCGCCGTCGGGCTGGACGCCGCCCAGGCACAGAGCATTGGTCAGGCAGTATTGCCCGCACAGGTGGCGGCGCTGCAAGGGAAGGCCAGCACCCAGGCCGGAGCGCAGCAGCTGCTCGATCTGGCCGCTCAGCTTCCCGCCGAGGGCACGCAGGAGCCGCTCGGAACCCCGGCGGGACTGGAACAGATGCGCCAGAGCGGCACGGCGCTGCTGCCCCAGCTTCTGGGAAGCGGCATGGACGAGCAGCTGAGCCGGGTGGCGGCGCAGACCGGGGCGAGCAGCAGCAGCGTGCAGGGCATGATGCAGATGACGCTGCCACTGGTACTGGGCGTGGTCGCTCAGCAGGCCAGCAGGCTGGGGCTGGACGCGGGCAACCTGGGCAGCCTGTTCTCCAGCACGGCTGGCGGGCTGGGCGCAGATTTGGGCACAGGGCTGAGCGCGGCGGCAACCGGCCTGGGCGCGGCAGCTGTCGGTCTGGGCGGCGCAGCCGCTGGCGGGCTGAGCAATGCTGGCGCAGGGCTGGGCAATGCCGGCGCTGAACTGGGCGGTATGGCAGGCAACCTCGGCGAGGGGGTCACGGGCGCGGCCTCTGGCCTGACAGCGGGGCTGAGCAAGGGGGCCGGTGACGCCGCCGCTGGAATTGGCGGGGCTGCCGGCACGCTCGGCGCGGGTCTGGGAGACGCGGCTGGCAGGCTCGGCGGGGCCGCTGCCGGAATTGGCGGGGCCGCCGCCGCTGGTCTGGGAAGCGCCGCCGCTGGCCTCGGGAGCGCCGCTTCCGGAGTGGGCGCGGGTCTGAGCGCAGGGCTGGGCGGGGCCGTGAGCGGCAGCGTGAACGCTGTAGGCGACGGTGTGGCGACAGTGGGCACGGGCGCGGGTCTGGACGGCGGTGTGGTTCACAGCAACCCGGCACTCGGTGGGCGCAGGGGCCTGGGCTGGCTGTGGATATTGCCACTGCTGCTGCTGGTGCTGCTACTGCCGCTGCTGCTGCGCAGCGCATGGTTTCTGCCGCGCAGCAATCCTGTTGTCTCCCTTGTCGCCACCTTCGCCGTGACCGAGCCTGCCAATGGTTCGCTTGTGGAAGGTGCTTTCACCGTCAAAGGCACAGGTACGGCAGGTCAAGAAATCACCATTTCTGAAAACGGCCAGCCCGTCAGCAAGGCCACGGTAAACGTAGACGGAAGGTTCAGTGCGGACCTCCCTGAGACCAAAGGGGGCGACCACACCTACACACTGACCCAGGCAGGCAGCAGCGAGGCGCTCACGCTAAAGGTTAGGGCGGCGGCACGAGCCGGAGCTGGCGACGGCATGGCGGGCATGGGCGCGTTCGCAGTCACCGCGCCCGCAGCGGGAGCCAGCCTGCCCGCCGGGGCCTTCGACCTGAAGGGCACGGGCAAGGCCGGAGAGGAGCTGGAAATCTTTGAAGACGGCGTGAGCCTGGGCAAGGTCACGGTGGGCGCGGACGGCACCTGGAGCCTGAACGTGCCCAGCCCCGCCGCCGGGGCGCACACCTACACGGCCAAGGGGCCAGGCGGCACCGAACTGGGCAGCTTCAAGACCACCACCCTCGCGGCGGCGGCCAGCACGGCGGCCTGCACCAAAGACTTCTCGCTCTCGATCAAGGACGCTCAGAGCGTGGCCCAGCCCTTCCGCTTCGGCGGCGTGGGCAGCGGCAAGAGCTACACCGTGACCGTCATGCGCGGCGAGCGCAAGATCGGCAGCAAGGTCCTGCCGCTCGACGCCACCTGCGGCTACAGCTACACCAGCAAGCCGGGCGCGGGCACGGTCACCTACATGGTGGCCCAGACCGGATCGGCAGACACGGCGGGTAAGATCACGTTGACTGTCAAATGATCCAGATTCCGGTTTAATGCTTGTGGTGTCCAAAAACTACAAAATAGAGCATTTGTCAAAAAGGCTTTCTCTTTTTGACCGACTGGAAGGAGTGAATTTAGTCGAGGATTTGGGAGAATGGAGCTGACGAAAGGCTGTTATTTCGGCAGCGGAGTTCGGACATATGCTCTAGATCGTCGTGTAAAGGAGAGCTGTGAAACATTGACCGCGCCGCAAATTC
>JANXWI010000344.1 GCA_025351205.1 Deinococcus sp. | reverse complement strand
TTTATCAGCGTCCGCAAGGGCGCTTTTTTTCTGCCTCTCCCCGCCTTCCCATGACCTGCCTTCAGCCACAGCCCAGATGATCCAGCCTTGATCCCTCGGCGTTTCAGGCGACTGGTTCCGCTGCTGCCCGCGCTCGTGCTGGCGCTGCTATTGCCTGCCGGTGGAGCAAAGCCCGCGCTGAAAACCGGTGTTCCTCAGAACGGAATTACGTTGCCCAGGCTGCCCGCAGGACCGCCGGATTCTGGGTCACCGGACGCCGGGCCACTGACGGACAGGCCGCTCAGCGCCGCGCAGACCGCTGGCATCCAGGCTGCGCTGGAGCGGGCCAGCGTTTCGGGTGAGGGGGGCTTCCGGCTGGGGTTGCTGATCGCTGACGCCCAGACCGGGAAGACGCTGTTTGCCCGTGCCCCGGACGAGCTGTATGTTCCGGCGTCGAACATGAAGCTGCTCAGCCTGAGTGCCGCTGTGTACCGCCTGGGGCCGGAGTACTGGTTCAGCACCAGCGTCACCCGGCCTGTGGGTGCCCTCACTCATCCGGAACACCTGACCCTGGTGGGCGGCGGCGACCCCTCGCTGGAACTGGGGACGGGCGAACACTCGCTGGCCGGGCTGGCGCGGCAGGTGTATGCCAGCGGGGTGCGGAGTGTGGGAACCCTGCGGCTCGACGCCCACCTGATCGGCGCGGCTGCCGGAACGCAGGAGGCGGGCTGGCGCGTGCCGGTGGCCGAGCGTCCGGTGAGCGGCCTGTCCCTGAACGACCCCAGCGCCGGAGACGGGGCCGAACTGACCACCACGCCCGACACCCGCGCCGCCCTGCTGAAACTGGGAGAGAGCTGGCGCGCGGCGCTGGAGCGGGCCGGAGTGCGGGTGACGGGCAGGGTTCAAATTCAATCTGTTGAGATTCCGACTGCTCAGCCCGGCGGCAGGCCCGAGGAAGGCATTGCCACCACCCGTTCCGCCCCCCTGGTTGATCTGGCCCGCGCGGCCCTGAAGCGCAGCGACAACGTCTGGACCGAGCAGCTCTACGCCCGCCTGGGGGTGAACACCCGGACGCCGATCTGGCGTCCTGCCAGCCCGCTGCACGCCCGCACGCAGGCGCTGGAGCTGCTGCAACAGGCCGGAGTTGCAACGGGCAGGCTCGTCATCCAGGACGGCTCCGGGCTGGCTGGGGGCAACCGCCTGACGCCGCGCGCGCTGGTGGGGCTGCTGAGGGACGTGTATCTGCGTCCGCTCGGCACAGAACTCCCTCCTAAAGCTGCCTACGTGCAGCGCAGAAACCTGCTGATCGAGGCGCTGCCCCGCGCCGGAACCGGAACGGCCAGCAGAGAGGCGGCGCTGCTGGGCGGCACGCTCGCCGCCCGCCTGAGCGGCCTGGACGTGAGGGCCAAGACCGGAACCCTGCCGGGCGTCTCGGCGCTGTCGGGCTACCTGAGCACCAGACGCGGACGGGCGCTGGTCTTCTCTGTCCTGATGGACGGCTACGGCGGGCCGGGCCAGGACCTGAGGCGTGTGCAGGACGCCCTGCTGCGGGCACTGGCGGCGGATTGACGCTAATTTTAGGCTTTCTGTCCGCATGTCTGCCGTGTCAGGGTCCGGTCACGTGGCGGCGGTAGGATGGAGCCGGAATGAAGACGTTTTACCCCCACCTCAAACTCTGGCTGCTGCTGGCGGCGCTGACCTCCGCCCCGGTCCAGGCGGTGCAGCTGGTGGTCTGGGACCCGCAGCTTCAGACCAAGCTGGGCTACGGCGAGGTCTCGGGCGGCAAGCTCACGCTGCAACTGGTGCCCGATTACAGCGGCCCGGTGGTGGCGCTGTTCTCGCGCGACGCGACCGAGAAGAACAGTTACCCCGGCCTGATGCCGCGCTACAGCGGTCAGCTGCGGGCCGGGGCGCTGAGCCTGGAAGACGGCGGCAGCCTGCTGACCCTCAGCAAATTTCTCTCGGGTTTCAAACTCACGCCCAGCATTCAGAACTCCGTCAGGACCTTTAGCCTGCCGGGCCTGAAAACTGCGCCCAGCTCTACACAACCCAACTCCACGTCACCCAACCCTACGCCGCCCAACCCTACGCCGCCCAGTAAGTAATCCGCCCTCTACGCCCTTTGCCCTGATGAAAGGAAGGTTGCCATGCTCGCACAACTGCTGATCGTCGAAGATGATCCCCACCTCGGTCCCCTGCTGCGCGATTACCTGAGCGCCGACTATCAGGCCTTTCATGCCAGCACCATCAAGGAGGCGCAGGCCTGGCTGGGAACCCACAGCGCCCAGCTGATCCTGCTCGACCTGAACCTGCCCGACGGCGACGGCCTGGACCTGGTGCAGAGCCTGCGGCAGTATTCCAGCACGCCGGTCCTGGTGCTGTCGGCCCGCAGCGGCGTGCAGGAGCGGGTGGCCGGACTGAACGCGGGCGCGGACGACTACCTGACCAAGCCCTTTGCCATGCCCGAACTCGACGCCCGCATCGGGGCGCTGCTGCGCCGCACGGCGTCCGGAACCGGCGTGAACCTGGGCAACACCAGCCTGAGCAGCAGCAGCCTGACCCTCACGGTGGGCAGCGAGAGCGCCACCCTGACCGAACACGAGGCCCGCATTCTGGAGCTGATGATGCGCACGCCCGAGCGGGTCTTTTCGCGGGCCGACATCGAGTCGCACCTGTACGGCTGGGAAACGCCCAACAGCAACAGCGTCGAGGTGCGCATCTCGCAGCTGCGCAAGAAGCTGGAGGGCGTGGACTCCGACCTGCGCATCCGCACCATCCGCAACGTCGGGTACGTGCTTCAGGCGTAGGCAACACTGAGATGAAAGCGTGACGCTTCCCACCTGGATGCACAGCCTGCGCTTCCGGCTGGCGATGATGTACACGCTGCTGTCTCTGGCGCTGGTGGCGCTGGTGGGCACGGTCATGACGGCGCAGCTGTTGCGCGACCTCGACGGACAGTTTCAGGCCCGGCTGGACGAGCGTGCAGACCGGCTGGCCGAGGGCTTCAACAACCCGGCTTCCGGGCTGGGCCAGACCCAGGTGGCCCCGGCGGGCAGCTACGTGATGCTGGTGGACGGGTCGGGCCAGGTCACGTACGGAACGCCCGGTGTCCAGGATTTCCAGAAGTCCCCCTTTCCGTTCGCGGGTCAGTCGGTGGTGCCGCTGGCCCAGGGAGTGGTGCGGGTGGTCACCCGGCCCTGGTCGGGCCACGGGAAGAACGCCTTCATCTGGGTGGCCCTGTCGGAAGACGTGCTGATCCAGGCCCGCCGCAGCGCCGTGCGGGTGCTGACGTTTGCCATCATCGGCACGCCGCTGCTCACGTTGCTGCTGGCCTGGTTCGCGGGGCAGCGTGCCCTACGCGGGCTGGGGCAGGCGGCGATGCTGGCCGGGCGCATCAACCCCAGCAGTTCGGTGGCCGCGTTGCCCCTGCCGCGCCGCCAGGACGAGGTGTACGAGCTGCTGAACGCCATCAACCTGCTGCTCGCGCGCATTGAAACTCAGCAGTCGCGTGAAAAACAGCTGCTGGGCCAGATCGTGCATGAGCTGGGCGCACCGCTGACGGTGCTGCGGGCCTCGCTGGCGCAGGCGACCTCGCGCGGTGCGGCGGCCAGCGACCCCGACGTGCGCCGCGCCGCGCTGGTGGCCGACGAGCTGACCTTCACCACCCAGGACCTGATGCAGCTGGCGCGCGGACAGCTGGAGATGAAACTGGCGTACCACTACATTCCGGCCCGTCAGCTGCGCGAGCGACTGGACCGGCTGGTGTCCGGCACAGACTTCGTGGGCGACTGGACCACCTACGTGCTGTGCGACCCGGACCGGCTGACCCAGGCGCTGCGCAACCTGCTCGCCAACGGGCGGCGGGCGGCAGGCAGGGAGGGCCGGGTGCAGCTGTGCCTGGAGGAAAAGCCGGACGCGCTGCGCTTCGTGGCCCGTGACAGCGGCGCCGGGCTGCCGCCCGAACTGGGCGAGCGCATCTTCGACCCCTTCGTGAGCGGGGCGGGCAGCAGCGGCCTGGGCCTGAGCGTGTCGCGCCAGATTGCCCGGATGCACGGCGGCGAGCTGAGCGGCGGCAACTGGCGGCAGCAGGACGGTGAACCGGGCGGCGCAGAATTCGTGCTGAGCCTGCCAGGGCTGGAGATCGGTGACGACGACGCCGAGACAGAACCGCAACGCACCGCGTCACAGTTGGCCCTCAGCGAATCTGAAAAGGTGCGGCCATGACCAGAAGCGTGCGCCCGCAGCAGACCCGTGCCGGAGTGCTGGCCCGACTCGTTCCGTCCCGGCTGCGAAGCGTCTGGCGTGACGCCCTGAGCCTGCTGCTGGCCCTGGGCGACAGGCGCACGCCCGCCTCTGCCCGCCTGATTGCGGCGCTGGCGCTGCTGTACGCCGTGTCGCCCATCGACCTGCTGCCCGACAGCCTTCCCTTCATCGGGTACGGCGACGACCTGCTGATCGTGCCCGCCCTGCTGGCATTCGCGGCCCGCCGCCTGCCGGGCGAGGTGCTGGCCCTGTCGCGCTTCCGCGCCGACCAGTTCGCGGCCCGCCGCCGCTGGCTGGTTCCGGTCATTCTGGGAGGAGTGGTGCTGCTCAGTCTGGGGCTGGCTTATTTGCTGGTGCGGGGGATCGGGTCGGCGCTGAGCTGAGGTGCGTGGCCTGAAGTCAAGGGCCGGGGAAAAATTGAGCTGGCTGCCCTGGATGGTCGGCTGCGCCCGCACAGCCTGACTCCCTGACGCCGTCAGCGCCGTGGCCAGAGCACCGGGCGTAAAAGATTCAAACCCGCGCCGGATTCATGCAGGAGCCGCCGATGGTCCGCAGATCTTCCGGTCGGGCCAGGCCACTCGGCCAGAGCGAGCAGGTTCTTTCAATGCCGGGCAATCCCTTCCAGAAAAAAGCGCCCAGACCTTCTCCCGGCCTGGGCGCTTCAATCTTCAAAATGTTTAGTGCGAGCCGCAGCCCGTAGAGCCTTCGCCTTCCTGCGCCGCAGCGCCATCGGTGCGGAAGCTGTGGCCGCAGCCGCAGCCGCTGGTCGCATTGGGGTTGTTGACGGTAAAGCCGCCGCCCATCATGTTCTCGATGAAGTCGATCTCGCCGCCCTTCACCAGCGGCAGGCTCATGGGGTCCACCACCAGTTTCACGCCACGGTCGTACACCACGGTGTCGCCGTCGAGCTGGCGGTCATCGATGGCCATGCCGTACTGGTAGCCGCTGCATCCGCCGCTCTTGATGAACAGGCGCACGCCCGCGTTTTCCTTGCCGCTCCCGGCGATGGCGGCGATGGCGTGCTGCGCTCCCTTCTCGGAAATGGTGATGGGATTGGCAGCGCCGGGCTGCGTGGGGGTGAGGTCAGCCAGCTGGGTCATGACGAAACCATAGCAGCCTGTAGGGGTTTGAAAGGTGCTGCGGGGCATAAACCACTTGAAGATCAGCAGTCAACCGGGCAGGTCTTCAGGAAGCAGGCGCACCATCGCCGTCTGAACCAGATATGGATGCCTGGTTGGACCGGGCGCGGCAGCCACGCTCAACAGGTTTCGCAACTCTTCCAGCAGTCTCTGCGCCTGCGCGGCCTGAGCGTCGTCCAGATACATCACGCCGACAAAATCGCCGCTGCGCCACTGCTGCATCAGAGCGCGGCGGCTGGCAGTTACCGCAGCTCACCCTGCGCGGCGTTCGAGACCGACTCCCACGCCTCCCAGGTGGCGAGGCGGTCTTGATAGGCCGCACGGATCATGGGCAGGCCAGCGTTGCCGAGGATCAGCCGCAGCGGCGGATGCTCCGCGTCCACGATCTTGAAAACGGCTTCCGGTGTCGCCTGCGGATCACCTCGTTCAAGGCTCGCCATGCCCGCAAACACCTGCTGCCGCAGCTCGTCGTAGGTGTCCAGGCCCGGCGCGATCTTCAGCGACTCGGAGCTTCCGAACGACGTGGCGTAGGCACCGGGTTCGATGAGCGTGACCCTGATGCCAAACGACCCGACCTCCTGGGCCAGGCTCTCGTGCAGCGCCTCGAAGGCCCACTTGGAGGCGCAGTAGAAGCCGATCAGCGGCGTTGCCACATGGCCCAGGGTGCTGGAGACCCCCACGATGTGTCCGCTGCCCTGTGCACGCAGCAGGGGCAGGGCTGCCTGGATCACCCGGAGCGTTCCGAAGTAGTTGGCGTCAAACATGGCGCGGACATCTTCCACGCTCGCCTCCTCGGTCATGCCGACCAGCGAATAGCCCGCATTGTTGAGCACCACGTCCAGCCTGCCGAAGTGCGCGTGCGCCTGCGCCACGGCCTGCCGGACCTGTTCAGGGTCGGTCACGTCCAGCGCGAGCGTGAGTACAGCGTCACCGAAACGCGCCTTGATCTCGGAAAGACTTGCCACGTCGCGGGCAGTTGCGGCGACCTTGTCACCACGTTCGAGGGCCGCCTCAGTCCAAATCCGTCCAAATCCGCGTGATGCGCCAGTGATAAACCAGATTTTGCTGTCCATACCGTTCTCCTTGATTCGTCCTCATGTGGATGGGGGTGTTGTTTCGTGTTTTTAAGGCACCATATTTTTAAGGTGCCATGTCTTTAAAGCGCCGTCTTTTTAAGGTGTCGTCACGATTTGAGAAGCTGCTCACTGAGCTGCCAGAGGCGCTGGGCGGACTGCGGGTCGATGGAGTGCGGCGCGACGTTGGACGGAATGCTCTGGGCGGTGAGGGGCCTGACCTCATCATCCAGCGGCGAGACGTCGTTGTCCTTCAGATACACGCCGCCGATCTCGGCCAGCAGCGGGCTGGTCGCCGCGAAGACGATGGTGCTGGCCCCCTGCTGGGGAGTCTTCTTGCCGACTTCAGGATCGATGATCGGCTGACCCGCTTCGTCGATCAGGCCCATCTTCCGCAGCGCTTCGTCGCCCACCGAGCTGTTCAGTTTTGTGCCGGCGACTACACCGGGGTGCACGGCGTAACCGCGAATGCCGTCCTTCGCCCATCGGCGGTCAAGTTCGACAGCAAACAGCACGTTGGCGGTCTTGGACTGGGCGTAGGCCAGGTTGAGGTTGCGCCCGTCCGTGAAATTTGGGTCCTCCCACTGGATGTCGGCGAACCGCTGGGCACCTGACGAGACGTTCACCACGCGGGCACCGTGGGCGGCCTGTAGGGCGGGCAGCAGCCCCAGGGTGA
>JANXWI010000337.1 GCA_025351205.1 Deinococcus sp. | reverse complement strand
CACCTCGATGATGTTGGCGCAGATGCGTGAATGCGCCTTGCTGGCCCCCGCCTGAGCGTGCAGCGGGTACACGAAGCCGTCCACATACTCACGCTTGACCGGGCTTTCCGGCTCGGTTCGCAGGTAGTCGGCTACGCTCATGCGCTGAAAGGCTGGGTCGCTCATGCCACCAGTTTAAGCCTTCAATCCGGCGCGGCCTCCGTTCAGGTTGTGACGGCGAACACGTCGGCGTAGTGCTCGTACTCCGCCAGCCCCCGCATCAGCGGCAGCAGTTGGGGAATGTCGGCGGCGGTGGCGAGGCGGATGGTGGGGGTCATTCGATGTAGTCGAGATCGAATGCTTCGCGCAGCGCACTGACGAAGTGTTCGTCGATCCAGTCCAGGTAGCTGTTGCTCTGGTGGTGCAGTTCGCCGTGATAATCGAAGTCGATCACCTGTCCAACCGTGCCAGCCTCAGTTGGGTCCAGGTCAATGCAGGCGAGATTGCCCGATCCGTCCTCCGCGAAGGGAATCCAGAACCGGCTCCACTTACTCGGCTTGATTTCCGGGTCGAAGGAGATGTCTTCGAGCGGCATATTTTCAAGTTGCCCGCTGCCGTATGCCAGACTGCTTGAGATAGCCGACACGGAAGAGAGCTGCGGAACACCAGGAATCCAGCGGCACAAGCCGTTGTGAATGGCCAGGCTTTCCCGCAAGTCGGCGGGGAGCGAATAGCCCAGCTCCGTCTCCAGCGCCTGTAATTCTTCCTCAGTCGCGCCCGGACTGAAGATGGGGTCGAGGTCATCTCGCTGTGCCAACATCTGATCGACTCGTTGCCAGAATATGTTGATGTCCATGTCAGCTCCTCACCGTCAAGTCCTCCGGCAACGCCACTCGACCCATTACCGCTGTCGCCGCCGCCACCGCTGGGCTCGCTAAATACACCTTCGCATCCTTGTCGCCCATGCGGCCTATGAAATTGCGGTTGCTGGTGCTCACGCACACCTCGCCCGGCGCCAGTACGCCCTGATGACGGCCCATGCACGGCCCGCAGCCCGGCGTACCCAGCACTGCGCCCGCCTGAATCAGCGTCAGCAGCGTGCCGTCGGCCATCGCCGCCTCCATCACCTGACTGCTGGCGGGAATGACGAGCAGGCGGGTACTGGGGTCAACCCTGTGACCCTTCAGCACGGCGGCGGCCTCGTGTAGGTCGTCCAACCGCCCGTTGGTACACGTTCCGATGAACACCTGATCCACCTTGATGCCGCGCAGCTCAAACACGTCGTGCACGTTATCGACTTCGCTCGGCGCACTCATGCGGGGGCGCAGCGCCGAGAGGTCCAGCTCGATCTGCCGCACGTACCTCGCGCCCTCGTCGGGATACACCCAGTCAGGCACGTCGTAGCCGTAATCGGTCAGAATCTCGCCGCCGGGCACCACCAGCCCCACCTTCGCGCCCGCCTCGACGCAGAGGTTGGCCAAAGTCATGCGCTGGCCGCGCGTAAACCTGTCTCCGGCGTGCATCTCGATGCTCATGTAGGTTGCGCCGTCTGCCCCCAGCACGCTGATCATCTCCAGCGCCGCGTCCTTGGCACTCACGCCCACGCTCAGCTCGCCGGTGAACGTGACTTTCACGCTTTCCGGTACGCGCAGCCAGGTCTTGCCGCTGGCCGCCGCGAGCGCGATATCGGTGGCCCCCATGCCCGTCCCGAAGGCCGCCACCGCGCCGTAGGTGGTGCTGTGGCTGTCCGACCCCAGCACGATCCAGCCGGGGCGGGCCAGCCCCTCCTCCATCAGCACCTGATGGCAGATACCTCTGCCCACGTCGAACAGCCGCACCCCCGTTGCAGCGGCGTATTCCCGCGCCTCCTTCTGCGCCTGCGCCACCATGACCGTGCTGGCGGGCGCCACGTGGTCGATGACGATGCTCACCCTCTCCGGGTACTTGGGCACGGCATCCAGATCGCGCTGCATCCGCTCGATGAAGCTCTGGGCGATGCTGTCCACCACCATCACCTGATCGACCTCGACCACCGCCAGCTCTCCGGCGTAGACCCGCCTGTGGCCGCGCTGCGAGAGGATTTTCTCAGCCATCGTCTGAGGGAGATGGCTTGTAGCTTGTGGTTTGTGGCTCGTGGAAGAGGAGGGCTGGGTCATGGGGCTAACCTCTATCAATAGAACTTTTGTGGATTGATTGGGACGCCTTTGCAGATTGCCTTGCTCTCCTTGATGATACCGTCATTACGTTTCTTGATCTCGGAAAGTGAGAGCTGATCATATTTTTTGAGGTCCGCATCGGTAGTTGTGGAGTCCATCGGAAGTTGTATAAAGATACATTGCATGATTTTCCCAGATTTGTCTCTTACTTGTACGAAGGCAGGAGGCTCTCCTCCGAATTTTTGAGGTTTTCTCGTATTAAGCAACCACCTGTCGAGCGTAGCGGCGTATATCCATTTTGCCCCCTGAGTGCCCAGTTTGATCGCTCGTTCGGCCAATACATTGGCGAGCAGAAAATGATTTGGACAGCTTCCATGTTGAAAGACGTAGGCCGCACCAACCAGTTCTTTTCCAGTGACCAGCTTGCCTGTCTTCAACAAATCTAGAACTATTTTCTCTCGTGCCAGGTCGCGCGGCTTGACTTTTGCCCAGTCGATGTTGCCCTGCCGATCTTCCTGATCAGCGTCAAAAATAGCTTTCATCTGCGCCGAAACGGCGGGAGTGGCCTGGGTGCCCAATCTCAAACCATTATTCGGAATGGCAGGCGTGCAGGTCGAGTCCGCCGGAAAATTCGGCCACTTCACTGGAGTCGCCGAAGCTCCCGCGTTTGCAGCGCCCAGAAGGGCCAGCAGGGTAAATAATTTTACGGATCGTAGAATCATCTCGCTTCCTCCCACGCCTATTATCCGCCTTCTGTCTCGCGTCATCTGCACCCCCTCACTTGCGCCGCCGCATCAGTACCGCGCTCAGCCCGCCCACGATCAGGCCCCACAGCGGGCTGCTCAGGCCCCACAGGCTCAGGCCGGACGCCGTGACCACCAGCGTCAGGGCGGCACTCTCACGCCACCGTTCCTCGGCGAAGCCGACCACCACCGCGTTCTGGATGGTTCCCAGCAGCGCCAGCCCGGCCAGGGCCTGAATCATGGGCAGCGGCAACGCGCCCGCACTGCCGATGACCGCGCCCGCCACCACGCCCAGCACGGCGTAAAAGAACGCGCACATGACGCCCGCCACCCACCTGCGCCGCACGTCCGGATGCGCTTCCGGCCCGGTGCAGATGGCGGCGGTGATGGCGGCCAGCCCCAGCCCGATGCTGCCGAAGATCGCCAGCGGCAGGCTCAGCAGCCCGGTGCCGCCCACCAGCGGCGAGGTGGGCGTGCGCTCGTAGCCGCTCAGGCGCAGAATGGCGACGCCCGGCAGGTTCTGCGAGGCCAGCCCCAGCACGGTGATGGGCAAGGTCAGGCTCAGCCAGGCCAGCGGGTTGAAGGCCGGGCGCACCGCGTTCAGGCTCCCCCAGACCTGGGTGCCCGCTGGCAGGGCGTGCAGCCCGCCGCCCAGCCCCCCACCACCCAGCCCGGCGGCCAGCGCACCGACCAGCAGCACCCCCAGCACCGCGTAGCGCGGCGACGTGGCCCGCAGCAGGGCGTAGGCCAGCACCATCGGCCCTACGATCAGCGGGGCCACCGCCGCCGCCGACACGCCGCGCAGCACGAAGGGCAGCAGCACGCCCGCCAGCAGCGCCGAGGCGATGGGGCCGGGAATGCGCCGCGTCAGGCGTTCGTACAGGCCGCTGTAGCCGATGAGCGTCAGAATGGCCCCGCTCGCCAGCAAAGCCCCCACGGTCTCCGGCACCGTGAAGCGCCCGCCGTCCTGGGCGATCACCGCCAGCCCCGGCGTGATCCAGCCAATGATGACGGGCGCGCGGTAACGCCAGCTCAGCGCCGCCCCGATGAGCGCCATGCCCAGATATAGCCCGGTCATGGCGCTCACCGACTGCGCCACGCTGTAATGGCTGGCCGAGAAGGCCGACACGAACAGCCCGATGCTGCTGCTGTAGCTGACGATCACGGCCACCAGCCCGGCCAGGGTGGCGCTGAGCGAGAAGTCGGCCCGGAAGTCGCGCCAGGTGGGCACGGGCATCTCGGGCATGCTGGCAGGCAACTCGGGCGCCTGTGCGGAAAGAGGTTCGCGGGCGGTCATCTGGCGGCTTCCTGTGCTGACGGCTGTGTTTCTGATGACGCCGGTTCTGTCGATGGTTTCAGGAGGGTGCCTTCCGGTCTTTTTTCGCCCCGCCTGCGTGCCCCGGCTTCCAGCAGCCACGCGCTCAGGACACCGACCAGCAGCCCCCAGAAGGCGCTCCCGATGCCCAGGATGCTCACGCCCGACGCCGTGACCAGCACCGTGAGGACGGCGGCCTCGCGCCAGCGCGGCTCCTGCATGGCGAGGGTCAGGCTGCTCAGGATGGTGGCGATCAGCGCCAGCCCCGCCAGCGCCTGGATCAGGGCCACCGGAAGCACGGCGAACACGCCCGCCAGCACCCCGCCGCTCAGGCCCGCCAGCAGATAAAACACCCCGCTCGACAGGCCCGCCACGTAGCGCCGATTCGCGTCGGGGTGCGCCTCCGGGCCAGCGCACAGCGCCGCTGTGATGGCCGCCAGCGTGGTGGTGTGTGCCCCGAAGGGAGCGCTCAGCACGCTGGCGAGCGCGGTGAAGCCCACCAGTGGCGAGGCCGGGACGCGGGCGTAACCGCTGGCCCGCATGACGGCCAGCCCCGGCAGGTGCTGGGTGGCCAGGCACAACACCAGCGTCGGCACGCCGATCACCAGCAGGGCGCGCCCACTCAGGGCCGGGGCGGTGAACACCAGATGCGGCCACCCGCCGCCCACCTGCGCGAGGGCGGCCAGAGACAGCCCACCCGTCAGCAGCGAGGCCAGCAGCCCCACGGCCAGCACCGCAGGCACGGCGTAGCGCGTGAACAGGGCGCGGCCCAGCAGGTACGCGGCCACCATGCTGCCCACCACCACCGGCGAGGCGGGCAGGGCCGCAAAACTCCGCAGCCCGAACGGCACCAGGATGCCCGCCAGCACCGCCGCCGCCAGCGGGCCGGGAATGCGGCTGCTGAGGCGCTGGAACAGGCCGCTGTAGCCCAGCACGCTCAGCGCCAGGGCCACCACCATCAGCGTCCCGATCACCTCGGCGTAGGCGAACTGCCCGCCGCTCTGAATCAGCAGCACGATGCCCGGCAGCGCGTAGGCCGTGACCACCGGGGCGCGGAACCTCCAGCTCAGCAGCAGGCCGCTCACGCCCACCGAGATGCAGGAGGCCAGCAGCCAACTGGCGGTCTGCCCCTGCGAGAGCCGCATGGCCTGGGCCGCCTGAAACAGCAGTGTGACGGTTCCGGCCAGCCCCACAAAGACGGTCAGGAAACCCGCGAACACCGCCTGGAACGACACGTCGCGCCGCAGGTCGGCCCATGTGGGGGGCGTGACGGTCACGGTCTGGGGCGTCACAGGGCGGGGCGTCACGGGTTGGAGCTGTCCTGGGCGCACAGGTCCGGCGCGGCGCTTCCACCCACCCACAGGTTGGACGCTCCCTGTGGCCCGTCTGCTCCTGACCGGGCCACGTACTGGGCGGTCAATCTGGCGGGCTGGCCGGGCATCAGTTGCAGCCCGCGCAGCAGCCCTGCCTGGTCCGGCAGCAGGCCAAGCTTTCCCAGCACGCCCACCAGACAGGCGAACATGTTGCTGCTCGCCGCGTCCTCGTCAAAGCCCCGCAGCGGCCCGAAGGCCCGGAACGACACGTCGGCGTGGCCCAGTTCCGGCACGCTGCCCAGCACGTACAAGATCAGTCCGCTGGTATCGGTGGCGAGGCCCAGCGCCCTGACCGCCTCCGTATCTGGACGGAACGCTTGCAGGATGTCCAGGCTGCCGACCTCCACAGCCAGATTGGGGCGGGCGATCCGGGCAATGTGGACAGCGCCCACGCCCGGCAGGCCCAGCCGCTCGGCCACGCCATCGGCATCCACTTCCTGAACCGTCACGTCGCCCTGGCGCAGCAGCCACTCGCCGCCGCACAGCTGGGCCGGGGTCGTCTCACCGCCCATCTGCACGTCGGCCACGTCGAGCAGTTCGCCGCGCCCGCCCAGGGAGGCCAGGGCCGCCAGTGCGCCGCTGTCGCTCTCCCCTTTCTCACGGCTGGGCGTGAAGACCCGCAGCGCCACCTCGGACACGCTGGCAGATTGCACGAACACGCTCAGCGGCGTTCCAATCGAGGCGGCGCGTGCCTGGAGGTCGCCCTCAGCGTCCGTAAACACGCTCACCAGTTTGCCCCCGGACACGCGGGCGGGCGAGAGGACACGGTAGCGGGCAGGTTGATCGGTCACGCTCTGTATTTTCCTCTTTTAGCGGCTGAACAATGGCAACGGCTCGGCGCTCCGCTGTTCCTCTTTTCGGAACAGTCCCAGATTCTCTTTTCGGGACATTCCCAGACGCCGGAACAAACCGGGTTCAGACCACCCGCAACCTCGGCCCCGTTTCCAGGCCCTGCTCAGGCGCTGACCCACTCGCGCAGCACCTGTTCTAAGTGGGCGTCGTCGAGTTCACCGTGTTCGGCCAGCGCCTTGATGTGGTCGGTTACGCGGCGCAGCGCGTCCTCACCGTAGTGCAGACCCAGTTCGCGGGCCTTGTAGGCAATCGCGTGCTTGCCGGTCACCTTGCTGCCCACCTGGATTTTGCGCCCCACCCCGAACACCTGCGGCGGAATCGCCTCGTAGGCCCCAGGGTTCAGGTAGATGGCCTTCAGGTGCATGCCCGCCTTGTGGTTGTAGGCAAATTCACCGGTCAGGAAGTTGTTCCAGGGAATCGGCAGGCCCACCATGCGGGCGATCATGGCGTCGAGTTCCGGCAGCATATCGAGCTGGTACTTCTCGATCAGTCCCTGCGGGTCGAAGGTGAACATCCGCGCCAGGAGTCCCCCCAGCGGCGTGATGCCGTTGCGCTCCCCGATGCCCAGGATGGTGGTGTCGATGTGCGTGGCTCCCGCCTCGATGGCCTCGTAGGCGTTGGAAACCGCGCAGCCGGTGTCGTTGTGGCCGTGAAACTCGATGCCGCACTCATGGTGAATCACCTTGCGGACCTCGCGCACCAGCGTGTACACCTGCCGGGGCGTGGCGACGCCCACCGTGTCGGCCAGCCCCACCCTATGTACGCCCAGGTCGGACACCGCCTTATACACCGCCATCAGGTCGGCCTCTTCCGAGCGGAAAGTATCTTCCGCAGAAAAGCGCAGTTCAAGGTTTGGGTGGTTGGTCTTCAGCCAGCCGATCACCGTCTGCGCCGACTCGATGATCTGACCGATATTCTTGCCATGAGAGAACTCGCGCAGGAAGCTGCTGGTGCCGAACAGCAGGTCCAGGCCGTCCACGCCCGTGTCTGCGGCGCGCTGCACGTCTTCCATGTGGCAGCGCACGTGCGTCAGCAGCTTGGCTTTCAGACCCAGGCTCACGATCTTGCGGATGTCGGCGGTGGTCTGTGCGCTCACCATCGGGGTGGTCAGCTCGATGAACTCCACGCCGAACGCGTCCAGAGCGCGCGCCACCTCGATTTTGTCATCAGACTTGAAGTTGCCCCGGGCAAACTGCTCGCCCTCGCGCAGGGTGCTGTCGATGATGGCCCAGCTGCGGGCCGGGATGAGGGGAGGGGTGTCGGTCATGAGGACTCCTGTGGGGCGAACCTTCGGCGACACTGATCCGCCCCCGTTTCCGTCCACTCTAGCGCCGGACACTTTCAAACGTCAATCATTCAGGCCAAAAATATCGCAATTGTAATTCTAAATAAACTCCGGTCTGGAGATGAGATGCGGGGCCGGGATATCACTGGGCATGACCACTCCGGCCCCGACCACCACCGAACACCCGACCGGAGGCATGTTCAGGCGCCCTCTGGGCAAGACCGGCCTGAGGGTGGCCGAGATCGGCTACGGGGCCTGGGGCATCGGCGGCGCGCAGTGGATCGGGGCCAAAGACGCACAGAGCACCCGCGCCCTAGAACGCTACCTGGCGCTGGGCGGCAACTTTATCGACACGGCGCTTGCCTACGCCGAGGGCCACAGCGAACGGCTGGTGGGCGAGGTGGCCCGCCGGAACCCCGGCACGGTTCTGGCGAGCAGGGTTCCACCCAAAAACCGCGTCTGGCCCGCGCAGAGCGGCAGCCGGGTACAGGACGTGTTTCCCGGCGAGTACCTGATCGAGAGCACCGTGGCCAGCCTGAACAACCTCGGCCTGGACACCCTCGACGTGCAGCAGCTTCACGTCTGGGACGACTCCTGGCTGGGTCAGGGCGACTGGCAGGACGCGGTGACCCAGCTGAAGCAGGGCGGCAAGGTCAAACATTTCGGAATCTCCATCAACGACCACCAGCCGGACAACGCCGTGAAGGCTGTCGAGGCGGGCGCGGTGCAGACGGTGCAGGTGATCTACAACGTCTTCGACCAGACGCCGCGTGACCGCCTGCTCGACGCCTGCCGCGCCAACGGGGTCGGCGTGATCGTGCGGGTGGCGCTGGACGAGGGCAGCCTGACCGGCCACATCACGCCCGAGACCACCTTTGACGCCGGAGACTGGCGCAACATGTATTTCGGCGGCGGGCGCAGGCAGGAATTGCAGCCGCGTCTGCGGGCCATCGAACAGGACCTGGGCGTCTCCACCGCCCAGCTTCCGGAAACCGCGCTGCGCTTCGTGCTCAGCCACCCGGCGGTCAGCACGGTCATCGTGGGCATGAGGTCGGTGCGAAATGTCGAACGCAACGCCGCCCTGGCCGACGGCAGAGGGCTGAGCGACAGCCAGTTACAGAAGCTGTACGCCCACCGCTGGGACCGGAACTGGTATAGCCCGGCGGGGTAGGACCCTTACCCCGCTTTGCGAGGGGGTGAGGGTCCTCCGAACTACTTCCCGTCGCCTGGCAACGGGTTCTTGCGGGCCGGGCCGCCGTCTATGCCGCCGCTGCGGGCCGTGCCCACGCCGCCCTCCTCGTCGCCGCCCAGGTCGCTGTAGCCGTCCTCGTTGTTGGGGTCGCCCTGGCGGTCCTCGCCGTCCGAGCCGCCCAGACGCCCGTCGTCAAAGCCCGGCTGATCGTTGGCGTTCCTCGCGTCCGAGGTCGCGTCGTCTCTGAGCATGTCCTCAGCCACGTTCTTGTCTTGCAGCAGCTCGCCCGTGGTGCCCTCGTCTACAAGCTCACCGGGCATTCCCTCGACTTCCGTGTCTCGCTTGGTCATGCCCTCAGGCTAAGCGGAGCACCCACGTCTCACCCACCAGCGGGCTTGGGAAGACGTTCATCAGGCGCGGCAGTTGTCAGATCGAAGCGTGCCCCCACCGTGGCCGACACGCCGTTCCACCAGTCCGGCGCGGGCATGGGCTTTCTGCTCTCGGGCTGCACAGTGAGCAGTTCGACGGCTCCCTGCCCGCAGGCCACCACCACGCTGCGGGGCGTGACCTCCAGAATCTGCCCCGGCTGCCCGATCACCTCGCCCAGCAGGGGCCGGACGGTGCTCAGCTTGATCCGCTTTCCCGCGAAGCTGGCGGTGGTCTGCGGCCAGGCGAACACGCCCCGGTAGCGGTCATAGATGGCCTGGGCACCGTCCTGCCAGCGCACCTCGCCGTCTGCCTTGCCCAGCATCGGGGCGTGGGTGGCCGCCGCGCCCTCCTGGGGCCGGGGCGTTAAGGTGTCCAGACTGCCCAGTGCCAGACTGCCCAGTGCCAGACTGCCCAGTGCCTGCACGATCAGCCGCGCCGCCTGGATTTGAAGGGCGGCGGCCAGCTCAGGGGCCGTCCAGTGGGGGTCTATGGGCAATTCTTCCTGAAGCAGAACCGGGCCGGTGTCCATGCCGGGGTCAGTCTGCATGATGGTGGTTCCGCTCACCGGCAGCCCCCGGATCAGTGCCCACTGGATCGGGGCCGCGCCGCGCAGCTGGGGCAGCAGGCTGGTGTGGGTGTTCAGGAAGCCGTGCCGGGGAACCTGAAGCAGGCTGGCAGGCAGAATCTTACCGTAGGCGCAGGTCACGGCCACGTCCGCGCCGCTGCGCCGCAGAACGTCTGCAAATTCGAGGTTGCCCTTCAGGCGCGCGGGCTGGGCCAGGGGCAACCCCAGCACCGCCGCGTGGAGGGCCAGCGGCGAGGGCGTCAGCTTCAGGCCGCGCCCCACCGGTTTGTCGGGCTGGGCCACCACCAGCACGACTTCAAAACGTTCCAGCACGGCGTCCAGCACCGGAACGGCGAACTCGGGCGAACCGAAGAAGGCCACCCTCGGGGCACCGATCCGGTCAGCTGCCATTACCTCGCCAGCTCCAGTCACCTCGCCAGCTTCCGTCACCTCGCCAGCTCCAGGGTCTTGAGAAACTCGCGCGACTGGCGCTGCATGACGAGCAGTTCCTTGCGGTACTCCTCGGTCACCTCCGGGGGCAGGCGGTCCAGAAAGAACACGCCGTCGAGGTGGTCGTTCTCGTGCTGGAAGATGCGCGCCAGGTAGTCTTCGGCCTCGATGCTGCGGGTGTCGCCCTGAAGGTCGGTGTAGTCCACCCGCACCGCATGCGAGCGCTTCACACCCTCCTCGAAGATGCCGGGAATGCTCAGGCAGCCCTCCTGGTACTGGTCGTCCTTGCGCCTGTCCACGGGCCTCAGCACCGGGTTGATGATGGTGTAGGTGTTCAGCACCCGGCCTCTGAGCGGGGTCTCGCCGCCCTCTTCCTCGTCGTCCTCATATTCGGCGGCCACGAACATCCGCAGCCCCAGCCCGATCTGCGGCGCGGCCAGCCCCACGCCCCGCGCCTCGAACATGGTTTCCATCATCTGATCGGACACCTGCTGCAAGCTCTGCGGCGCAAAGCCGGGCACGGTCACGGAGCCGCCGACCCTGGCGATGGCCCGCGCCTTGCGGCGCAGCACCGGGTCGCCGTACAGCCGGATGGGGTAGACGGACGCGGCGGGCTGCCCGGACAGGGGCTGCCCGGACTTTTCCGACCCATACTTTTCCAGCTCGGGCTTTTTCAGCTCGAGCTTTTTCTGATCAGATGCTTTTTGTTCGGACACGTTTCGTTCAGACACAGTGAAAGCAGTTTAAAGCAAGTCGGCCAGCCCCTTCGGAAGACGGGAGACGGTTGGCGACGCGGCCCGTCACCGCCGCCAGATGACCGGAGCACGGGCCGAAAAACCGGGCAGGCGCGGGCGGGTGAAGACACGGCAACCGCCGCCCAGACGGCACCCGGCGAGGCAGGGAAACTCCGGCCTCTTTCCACCCGGAGCCAGATAACGCTCAGGTTACGCCCCCGCTGGCACAGTGTGGTCAAGACCAGAGTTTCCAAGTGACCCGCGTTCCCAGCCCATCTGTATTCCGGGTTCACCCGCGCCCCAGCTCAGTGCCGTTGTTGCAGTTCCCAATGTTCGCCCCAGTCTCGTGTTCGCCCCAGTCTCGCCCTGCGTTCCGAGGAGTGACATGACCAGTCTGCCGATCTCCGCCCATTCGCGCCCGTCTGCTTCCGCCCCGGCCCAGCGCACGTTCAACCGGCCCGCCCAGCGCCCTGCCGGTCTCCTGTCCCCTGCCGGTTTCCAGCGCCGCAGCATCGACGCCGCCCTGCCCATTCATGGCCAGAACAGGCATAGATGGGACCTGCCCGGCTCCGCCGCCACGTCCGCCTTCGTGGCCGCCGCCATCCTGTGCCTGCTGACGGCGGCGCTGCTGCTCGATTTCTTCTGGACCCGTGCAGACCTGCTGCAAACCCGCAGCCTGCTTCAGGGCGTCATGCTGGCCGGACTGGCCGGGCTGTGGACACAGCTCCGTCACCTCCAGACCAGGCAGGCCCGCGACTCGGACCTGGCCCGCTTGGACGAGCTGACCGGACTGCCCAACCGCCGCGCCCTGAACGAGCAGCTTCAGGCGCTGGTGGGGGGCAGGCACAGGGGGAATCAGGACGCAGGGCACCGTGACACAGGGCACCGTGACACAGGACACCGTAACACCGTGCACCGTGATGGGAGCGCGGGCCGGGGGGGCGCTGGCGTGGAGATGTGGAGCCTGCTGCTCGTCGATATCGACCACTTCAAGTCGGTCAACGACGCCCACGGTCACCAGGCCGGAGACGAGGTGCTGCGGGCCGTGACGCTGACCCTGCGCCAGGAGCTGCGCGAGGGCGACATGCTGGGGCGCTGGGGCGGCGAGGAATTTCTGGCGCTGCTGCCCGCCACCGGACTGGAGGGGGCGCTGGTGGCCGCCGAGCGGCTGCGGCGAGCGGTGGCGCTACGGACCTTTCCCTACGCCGGAAGCGTGACGGTCAGCATCGGGGCAGCGAGCGCCCGGCCCGGCGACCACCTGGAGCGGACGGTGGCCCGCGCCGACGCCGGGATGTACCGCGCCAAACGTGCCGGACGCAACCGGGTGGCCTTCAGCGACTGAAGACGGCGACCAGCAGAGGCGGGCGTCTTCCGGGCAGATCGGAGGACGCCCGCCTGTTGCTGGTCGGCTCGCAGGATGGTCGGGGACGGCGCTCAAGCGTGGTCAACCGCGCTGCTCTCACCAGGAAGACGCCCCTCCCGCCCAAGTTCAGCGCGTCTCTGGTTGCTTTGGAATGGATGGTCGGGGGCGGCCCCTCCCGGTTCCCT
>JANXWI010000306.1 GCA_025351205.1 Deinococcus sp. | reverse complement strand
CAGGGCGTCCCTCCATTGTCTTGGGCAGAACGGAGCGGTCAAGCGTCCTCATGCGAGCAAGCGCCTGCTGGGCGCTGTTCTGCTCAAGCGGTCAAGCGTCCTCATGGGCGCTGCTCTGACCAAGAAGACGGGCGCTGCCCTGACCAAGAACGCGCTTGAGCACGCCTGCCCGCCTCCCACCTGCCCGACTAAATTCACTCCCGCTGGTCGGTCAAAAAGAGCAAGCCTTTTTGACAAATGCTTTAGACTGACGCTGCCTGAATCCTGCGCCCCGAATCGTCCCCACCGTGCACCGTCTTCCGAGGAGGCGACCTATGACCCATCAACACAGTGGCCACCAGCTCGGTGACACCAATCTGGCCTGCGCGGCCTGCCACACTCCCCGGCTGCCCGGCGATCTGATTCCGCTCTCGGTGGTGCGCCCCGCCATTCAGCGCCGCCTGAACGCCGTTTACCCGGAGGTGAACCCCGAAGACCGGGTGTGCCTGTCGTGCATCAACCGTGCCATCAGCGACGAGATCGACCTGACCATCGAGCAGGAGCGGCAGGACTTTGTCAGCATGAACGCCGACGCCCAGCTCAGCCTCAGCACCCAGGAAGCTGAAGCGCGCAACCTGAACGAGGAATATGACCGCTCGCTGCCGTTCGGGGAGCGGATGGCGGACCGTGTGGCCAGTTTTGGGGGAAGCTGGCGCTTCATCGGGCTGTTCGTGGGGGTGCTGGTGGTCTGGATCGTGCTGAACGCGGTGCATGTCCTGGCTCGCCCCTTCGACCCGTACCCGTTCATTCTGCTGAACCTGGTGCTGTCGTGTGTGGCTGCCCTGCAAGCGCCGGTGATCCTGATGAGTCAGAACCGCCAGGAGGCGCGTGACCGGCTGCGGGCCGAGCAGGACTACGAGGTGAACCTGAAAGCGGAACTGGAGCTGCGGCATCTGCACGAGAAGATCGATCACCTGACACAGCAGCAGTGGCGGCGGCTGCTGGTGATACAGCAGGCCCAGATGGACCTGATGCGCGAGGTCGCCGAACGTGACCGGCGGCCCTGAGAGCCAATCCAGGAACGAAGTTTATCCGTGTCGGCAGGCGTGCCCGGGCGCAGCTTTGACCAGAATGTGAAGTGCTGCGGCTGTGGACGGGTCGCGGGGCCGCATGATCTGTCTATCTACGGGGCCGGACTGTTCAACCTGTTCATTCAGGAAGCCGCGCTGTCCAGATCGCTGCTCAGGTCATGGCCCGCCAGCGACCTCAGCGCCACCAGGTCCAGCAGCGTGATGTGGCGGTAACCCGTTTCGATCAGGCCCGCGTCTCGCAGGTCGGTCACCACCTTGCTCACGCTTTCGCGGGTGCTGCCGCTGCCCTCGGCCAGCAGCTCGTGGGTGGCCCGCACGAACAGCCGGTTGTTGCTGTCCTCGGCCCCCAGCGGCGTGTCGGAGAGTTCCAGCAGGTAGCGCACCACGCGGTGTTTCAGGTCGCCCGATTGCAGATGGACCTCGTGCAGCATGGCCCGCCGCAGCTGCTGACCGATGCTGCGTGACACATCGATCAGCTCGCGCTCGGCCAGCAGCGCCGGGTCGTAGATGAACAGGCTGGCCGGTGTCAGGGCCTCGGCAGAGTACAGGTAGTGGGCGGCGGCCTGCTCGCTGGGCAGCAGACAGGCTTCACCGAAATAGTCTCCGGGCAGCACGTGGCGCAGCGTCACCGTGCGGCCCCTGGGCGTGACCTGGAACAGCCGGATCAGTCCGGTGTCGGCGCGGTACAGCAGCCCGCAGCGCTCACCCTGGCGGTAGATGACCTCGCCCCGCGCCGCCCTGGTCTTGCGCGGCACGTCGGTGGAAAGGGAACCCGGCGGCAGCCCACTCATTCGACTGTTTCCTCGGGCATGCCGGGGTCCGCCGGAACGGTTCTGGCCGGGGCTGGGCTGCCCGAACCCTCGACGCCTAGGCTTTTGGTGCTCAGACTTTTGATACTCAGACTTTTGATACTCAGACTTTCGACACTCAGACCCTTGCCGCCCGAACCCTTACCACTCTCTGCTGGCCCGCCCACCGGCAGCGCCTGAAGTGCCGCCTTCTCTGCCACGGTCTGGGCCTGCCGCCCGGAAGGGGTTTTGCCTGGAAGGCCAGAAAATGCAGTGCCTGAAAGTATATCTCCTGAAAATGCATCTCCTGAAAGTGCTTTACCCGAAAACAATTCCACCAGCGCTGAGGTGGCCTGGGTCGCCGAGGCCCCCAGGTAGTGCCCGCCCAGCTCCTGGGCCAGCGCCGGGCGAAGGTTGAGCGTCTGGCCGCCGAAGAAGACCGGGATCTCCAGGCCGTTCAGGTCGTGCAGATCGGCCCGGAACTGTAGAAGCGAATCGTCGGTGTTCACGCTGAGCAGCAGCGCCTGTGCCCCGACAGAACGGGCGTACACCGCCATGTCTGCCAGCGGCGTGTTGCCGCCCAGGTAGTGGACCTGTATGCCCTTGCGTCGCAGCGTCACGGCGAGCATCATCAGCCCGACCTCGTGGTGTTCGCCGGGGCCACAGGCCGCCACCACCGCCGGGCCGAGTTCGTTGTTGCCCGCCGCGTCGAGCATCTGGCTCAGGCGGACCTTGAGAAACGCCGACGCCTGGTGTTCGTGGGCCACGGTGATCTCTCCGCTTTCCCACAGCGTCCCGATGCGGCCAAAGGCGGGCTGCATGACGTTCATCATCACCTCTTCGGCAGAAAACGTGGCGTGGGCCTGCCCCAGCAGCCTGCCCGCCTCGCGGTGGTCGGGCCGTAACAGCGCCCTGACCAGTTCACCCACCAGGGGCAGTTCCTGGGCAGGCGGCGAAACCAGGTGTTCGCGGGCCAGTTCCACGGCCCGGCTGACCGGCACCCCCTCTTCCTGCCGGGCCTGAATAAAGGCGATGCAGGTCAGGTCAAAGGGACTGTACAGCCGGTAGCCGCCTGCCGTACGCGAGGGGCTGGGAAACCCGTAGCGCCGCTCCCACTGCCGCAGGGTAGTGGCCGGGACGCCTGTGCGGGTCTCGACCTCGCTGGCGGTATACAGGGCAGTGGTGTCGTTCGGGTGGGCCATAACGTACTGAACATTAAGTCACGCCCGGACGTTTTGAACCGTACCAATGGGTGCAGAGCCGCCGTGAAAAGCGGCCAGCGCCGGGGCCGGAACGCCTGTTGCCCGCCGAATCTTCCGGGGCAGAGCCGCCGCACAGGACGCCGACCAGCACTGTGCAGACCTGCGGGATCAGTCCTGTCGCGACACCCATGCACCATCAAGGGCGCTGTTCTGGTCAAGAGGCGTGGCGTCGTCAGCAGTCAAGCGTGGTCATCCGCGCTGCTCTGACCAAGAAGGTGCGTCCGTTCACGACGACAGCTGTCCTGGACAAGCGGGGTAGTGTTCCCAGCGACCAAGCGTCCTCATGGGCGCTGCTCTGACCAAGAAACGGCGCTGTTCACACCAAGAAGAAGCGATCAGGCGTCGTCATGTGGCGATCAAACGTGCTGCCCTTGCCAGGAAGGCAGGCGCCGCCTCAACCTTCGCTGCCCGTCCTGATGTCGCCGGAACAAACAGATGCCGTGTGACCCGGTGGCATGTGGCCGATTGACACAAAAACCCCCGCTCGTCTGGGCGAGAGGGGGACTGTATGACCGACAGCCTGTGTTGTGAGTGTTCCTAAATTTACAGAACCCGGCGAGCGCCGACGTAGCGGGTGGCCCAATAGGTGGTGGTCATCGCCTCGATCATGGTGCGTCCGTTGTAGCTGTTGGCGTTGGCGAACTGACCATTGCCCAGGTACACCCCGACGTGCGAAACCCCGCGCCCCATGGTGTTGAAGAACACCAGGTCGCCGGATTGCAGGTTGCCGCGCGACACCGTGTTGCCGACTCCGTACTGGGCGCGGGCCGTGCGCGGCAGGCTGACCCCGAGCTGCTGCAACACCGCGCGGGTGAAGCCGCTGCAATCGATGCCGCCCGCGCCGGTACCGCCCAGCATGTAGCGGATGTTCAGGTAGCGGGAGGCCGCCGCCCTGATGGTATTACCGTTTCCGCTCCTGCTGACCGGAGTGGCGGGAATGCTGCCCACAGTCGCTGAACTGCCGCCACCCACTGAACTGCCACCTGCGCCCAGATTCAGCTTCTGGCCCACCTGGAGCGTGCTGCTGCTCAGGTTGTTCAGGTGCAGCAGCTGGGCCGGATCGAGATTGGCCTTCTGTGCAATGTTGTACAGGGTATCGCCTGGCTTCACAGTGTATGTGGCGGCGAGGGCGCTGCTTCCCAGGAGGGCGGCGGCGGTCAGGATCAGGGCGCGTAAGGCATTCATTGACCCCACAATGTTAACAGACCTTTATTTATACTGCCTTAATTCAGTGGCGAATGCCCCAGTTTTATGCAGCTATACGAGGTTTATGCGGTGCCAGACCCGATGAATACTGCGGTGTATACGGGGTTTCGCTGAGGTTTCTCACGTTCTGACTCATTTCTTATCTCATCTGGCAGAGGTTTCCAGCCGCTCCCGGCAAATCCCTGCAAAGGGCCGGAAGGGTGACTGACAGCGGCTATAGAGGGCCTGGTCACATTCGCAGCGACGCGGGATTCAACGTGTTGTGAGATACTATTCATTCATATTAGACTCATATAAGCTCTGGACCCTCATAAAACAGAGGGCAGACCAGCATTTACCTGCCCACAGAATGGGGGGGTGGTCGCTGCGGGTAAGGTCAGGTCACAGAGCCGGGCACTGGTCCTGAAAGTTGGGATACAGTGAGCGCAGCCACGGCGCAACAGGCCGGAAAAGGGTGGAGGCAGCCATGAAGACGGAACCGAGAATGGGCGGTACCCCAGCGGCCACCGCAGCGACATCAGGCCCGCCAGGCCCGGAGACGCTGGCTTGCCTGCCAGCAGTGCGGGAGCAGCGGTGAAGGAGCTGATGACCACCGAGCAGCTGCTCCAGGGGTTGAAACACTACCGCCGGATCGCCCGCCAGGACCTGCTGCGCGCTCCCGAGACGCCGCACCCGGACGCCTTCAGGCTGCACGCCGAGGCGCGGCGGGCGCTGTACGTCTCGCTGGAGGGGCGGGCCGCCGAGGCAGGTCCGCAGGACGCCATAGAGTTCGCGCTCGAACAGTACCGCGCCCTGCCGTTCACCACGGGCACGGCAGAACATGAACACCCCGGTCTGAAGGGCTGTGAGAACGGCCTGGAGAATTTTTTCCTGATGATCGGTCTCGATCCCAAGACGCGCCGCGAGGCCAGAAACGCCCGCCCCAAGCTTGGACTGGCCTCCCCTGGAGAGGGTCAGGGACATAACAAACTGGAAGACATGTAAGGCAGCCGGGAAAAGTTCAGAACACCTGTCGGCGGGTGGTCAGAACTTCCCCGCGCTTCTCAGCGCCACCGTCACCGCCGTCAGCAGCGGAATCAGCGCGGCCAGCAGCCACACGGTCATGGCCCGCCCCCGTCCGGGCCTGAGCAGCAGTGCCAGCAGGCACAGCACGGCGAAAAGGGTCAGAGCCAGGTACAGGGTGGACATGTGAGGCGCAGTGTAGAGGATTCGTCCGAACTCCGCTGCCGAAATAACTGCCTTTCGTCAGCTCCATTCTCCCAAATCCTCAATTAAATTCACTCCTTTCAGTCGGTCAAAAAGAAAACGCCTTTTTGACAAATGCTCTATTCCCTACTGACTCGCCCTGCGCTGCGCTTCCTGCAAGGCGGCCTGGGCCGTCATCTGCCCGGTGCTGGCCTTGTGAATGGCGTCTTCCAGATACCGCTGCCACACGTAGTAGTCGGGCGCAGTCGGGCGCGGGGTGGTGTCGTCCATCTGGTCGTAGGCGGCCTTGCGGTACGGGTTCTTGGCGTAGTAGCCCTCCAGGCTGGCCTGTACGCTCTTTCTGGGCGTGACGTAGGCCGTATTTTTAACCCAGTCGGCGAGGCGTGCGGGTTCCATCAGAAATTTCCAGAACGCCAGCGCGCCCGCCTGTTCCTGCGCCGAGGCCCCCTTCACGATGCCCAGATTGGCCCCGCCGATGGGCACGGTGCAGACCTTCTCGCAGGGAAACTGCGCGGCCCCCAGTTCCACGAAGGGAATCTTCTGGAAGTCGGTCCAGTTGGCGATGCTGGCGGCCACCATCAGGTTCTGGCCGCGCGCGAAGTCGAAGGCCGCTCCCACGGCCTCGCCCAGTGTGCGGGCCTGGGCGCTGTCGTTCCTGACCATGCGGGCCAGCTGCTCCAGCGCGTCCACGGCCACCGCCGAGTCGAAGTCGGGTTTGCCGTTCACCACCAGGTGGCCGCCGCGCGTGGACACCAGCGCCTCGAAGGTCCAGGCGTCGGCGATGGTCAGCAGCGGACGCCGCCCGGCCCGGATGCGGTTGGCTGTGGCCTCCAGCTCGGTCCAGGTTTTGGGCACGCTCGCCCCGGCCTGCCTGAGCGCCCCGGCGTTGTAGAACAGCACCGGCGTGCTGACGTTCCAGGGCAGCCCGTAGCGCACGCCGCCCACCTCGCCCGCCTTCCAGACCGCCGGGTAGAAGTCCTTGACAAGGCCGCCGTCCAGGCCCGCCTCGTATTTGTCGAGGTTGACCAGCTGCCCGTCGCCCACCAGCTTGTTGAAATAGGTGAACTCGGCTTGGAACAGGGTGGGCGGGTTCCCGGCCTTGATGGCGGCCTGCAACTTGGCGGGCGTCTCGCGGTAGTTGCCCACCGAGGCCGGCACCACGTCGTACAGGTCCTGGGTCGCGTTGAAGTCGCGGGCGTATCCGGCCACCACGTCTTTCACGCCCTCCATGCTGTGCCAGAAGACCACCTTGACGGGCGCGGCGCTGGCAGAGGAGAGGAGCGAGAGGGTAAGCAGGGCGGTGGTCAGGGGCGCGGAGCGTTTCACCCTTCAAGTCTAGAGGGCCAACGTGACGGCGATGTGACGCGAACCGTGCGCGGAAGGCTCCTGTTAGCTGCTACTCGTTACCTGCCGGTCATCATGAGTTTCATCCGCTGCCCCAGCCGTTTGTAGCCCGGGGGCGCAAAGTGTTTGCTGAAATCGAGGGCGGCCACCTCGCTGCCCACGTCGAAGCCGTAGCGTTCGCTCAGAAAGTAACGGTGGTCCATGATCCATAGGTACAGGTCGGCCTCGGTGCGGCCCGGAAAGCGCCTCAGCACGTCGTGGGTCCGGATCTGCTCCACGATGCGGGCGTACAGCCGCACATACCAGCTACAGGTGGCCTCGTCAATGGGCACGTCGCGGCTGTACTTCAGGTCGAGGTAGTACTTGCGCGTCTGGATGTGCTCGGCCAGCCGGTCATAGCGGCCCGGCGTGGTGAACAGAATCTGGTGGTGTTCGGGCATCAGGTCGTTCAGCCGCGTGGCCCGCAGAAAGTCGGCGTACTCGCCCTTGATGATCAGGTCCCTCAGGGTATCGCCCGGCTCCGGCGGCACCGTCACGTGCAGCTCGATCACCTGCGCGTCGATGTACGCCTGACCCTGACGCCTCGCCACCGAGACGCGGTGGTTGCCGTCTTTCACAAAATACAGCTCGCCCACCTTGTACACCTGGATGGGCGGCAGTTCCTTGCCCTGGAGCTGGGCGGCCCGGACCCCGATCCAGCGCTCGTCGAGGTGCGGTTCCTTGGGCAGGTAGTAGCGGTCAAACTCGCGGTAGCGGTCCACCGACCCGACGATGCTGGCCGTCGGAATGGCCTGGGTGCCGCGCTGGTACTCGGCGTCGGGGTGCAGGTGGCGCACCCACTCGAAGGGAATCAGCTCGTTGGGGGCGCGGCGCACCACATTCAGCAGGTCGTGGACGTCGGCGCTCAGCCGCGCCCGCTCGACCTCGCCCCTGGCCTGATTTCGCAGGTTCTGGCCGCTGCCCGCCCCAGCGTTGCTCCCGGTTCCGTCTGTCTGCATGTCCTGCTCCCGGCGGGCACACCTGCCGCGCCTGACCTCTTCGGCCCCACTTGGTGTACATTTTACACCTCCTGGGCTGTCAGCATTCTGACGGGGGGTCAGGCCAGGGTCAGGCGTTTAGAGATTCCTGAGAGAAGCGTAAATGAAGTGTCTGCCACTCCACTGCCCGG
>JANXWI010000286.1 GCA_025351205.1 Deinococcus sp. | reverse complement strand
GGCGTCGTGCAGCTGCCGCGCCACGCCCCTCCCCCGCGCCATTCGGTCCACGCCCAGAAAGCTGCTGAAGCCGGTGCAGGGTTCCGGCAGGTAGTGAAAGAAACTGCCGCCCAGCAGTCGGCCATCCTCCTCGGCCAGCAGCAGCACGTTCTGGCGCGCTCCCCGTTGACCGATCAGGTGCGAGATGGCGCGGGCCGGAATCAGCATCTCCGGCTCGAAGTAGACCTGGTCTTGCAGCCTGCCGAACGCGGCGATGGCCGGGTCGGCGGGGTCGGTGACGCGGCGGATGTTCACGCCCTCAGGGTAACCGCGTCCGGGATGCGGCATGGGCGCGAATGGACCCATTCGGCTGATCGGGAGCCATGATCAATGAACGGTTGTTGCCTGTCGGCACAGGGAAGTCAGGAAAACGTTCTCTGGGACGCTCGGCCCGTTCACCCCCTCTCTGCGAGCTGTGCCAGTCCCAACCTCCCCCCTCCGCAAGCGGCTGTGCCAGTCAGGGGGGAGGGGCTAACAGCGCCCTGTTCAGTGGCTTTGAGTAGCCCGTCCGGGAACCTGTCCGTACTGTTGTTCGAATATCAGCCAGAAGCCCAGAAGCGTGGTATTTACCCGCCCACAAATCCTGTGTCCGAACCGTCGCTCAGGCAAACTTGGCGGCCATCAGCTTGATCTTGACCTCGTGGGCGCTGGTGGCCGACTGCATGGCGTCTTCCTCGGACATGTGGCCCTCACGCACCAGCTGCACCAGATGCTGATCGAAGGTGTGCATGCCGCGCAGACTGCCTTCCTCGAGAGCCTGCTTGATCTCCTCGGTCTTGTCCTCGTCTTTGATACAGTCGCGCACCGTGGGCGTGCCGATCAATATTTCCATGCCCAGCACCCGCCCGCCGCCCAGCCGGGGCAGGAGGCGCTGGCTGACCACGCCCACCAGACTTTCCGACAGGCCCTGGCGCACCTGGGCGCGCTCGTGCGGCGCGAAGAAGTCGATGATGCGGGTCACGGTGCGCATGGCGTCCATGGTGTGCAGGGTGCTGAACACCAGGTGCCCGGTCTGCGCCGCCGAGAGGGCCGCCTCGACGGTCTCCTTGTCACGCATCTCGCCGATCAAGATCACGTCGGGGTCCTGTCGCATGCTGGCCCGCAGTCCGGCCCCGAATGACAGCGTGTCGCTGCCCAGTTCGCGCTGCGAGATGGTGGCCACCTTGTCACGGTGCAGAATCTCGATGGGGTCTTCGAGCGTCACGATGTTCACCGGCTGGTTGGCGTTGATGTAGTCGATCATCGAGGCGAGCGTGGTGGTCTTGCCGCTGCCGGTGGGGCCGGTCACCAGAATCAGGCCGCGCTCCTGCGACACCAGCTCCTCGAAGGTGTTCTGCGGCAGGCCGAGCTGCTGAAAGCTGGGAATCGGCTTGTCCTCGATGACGCGCATGATCAGCCCTATAGAGCCGCGCTGCCAGTAGGCGTTGACCCGGAAGCGGGCCACGCCCTGCACTCCGAAGGCAAAATCGGCGTCGCGGCTGGCGGCGAACTCCTCCCACTGGCCGGGCCGCGTCATCATTTCACGGGTGAAGTCCTGGAGGTGCTGCGGTGTCAGGGCCGTTTCGCCGTAGCGCCGGATCAGACCGCTGATACGGCCCATCGGAGCGCTGCCCGCCCGCAGGTGAACGTCACTCGCGCCGTCGCGCACCACCGCTGCCAATAACCCATGAAGGACGCTCATCTGGCTCAGGCTAGCCTAATGTTTCTGACAAAAAGCCTTCATTTTCCGGCCCCAACGTCGGTTTTGCCCCTTGTGAGCGCTGTCGGTGTTGGCCTGGAAAGTTCCTGGGACGGGCAGTCCACGCGCCCGAATAAAATTGAAAGCTGAACACTAATTAAAGAAATAAAAAGGTTGTCAAAATTGTGACGTAGGGGTACACTGTGTTCAGCGTTGGGATTGATACGGAGACAGACCTGCTCTTCACCAGACTGGCCCGTAGCTTTTCACCACCGGGATCGGCCCGGAGTTCCCCCGGCAGCACCCTCTCTCCACTGACCCAGGAGGCCAGACATGCTCCTTAACACACGCACCCAGCCCAGCACCAGCAAGACCAGCGCCGCGCCCACCAGCCGCCTGGACCGCACCACCTTCGTCGATACCGTGTCTCACCGCCCCGGCAGCGTGATTCTGTACCCCGGCAAGAGCGACATGCTCTACCGAGTCGCCAGCGGTCTGGTGCGCGTCCACACCATGGACGACGACGGCAACGGTCTGACCCTGCGCTACGTCAAGCCCGGCGATTACTTCGGTGAGGAGGCGCTGGCCGGTCTGGACCGCCAGTACTTCGCCGAGGCCGTGACCGACAGCAGCGTGGACGTGATCAACCCAGCTTTAATGAGCGCCGAAGACAACCTGGTGGTCACCACCCACCTCGTCAAGACGCTGGAGCGCGCCTACGAGAGCATCTACCGTCTGGTGGGCAAGCGGTTGCGCGCCCGCATCGCCGGAGAGCTGCTGGAGCTGAAGGACACCGCCCTGGCGAGCGTGCAGCCCAGCGGCGAGACCATGATCTACGCCACCCACGACGAGCTGGCCGCCGCTGTCGGGTCGGTGCGCGAGACCGTGACCAAGGTGGTCGGCGAGCTGAGCCGTGAGGGTGTGATCAGCGCCGGCTACGGCAAAATCACCCTGAAAGACGAGACCCGTCTGGCCCGCATCTCGGCTGAATAATCCTGTTCAAAAGCGACTCCCCCGGCTTCGGCTGGGGGTTTTCTTTTGCCCTTTTGGCGATTGCTGGGCTTTAGCTTTTGGCTTTCACCCCACCCCCCAGCCCCCTACCCCTGAGGGGCAGGGGGGGCTTAACAGAATCGTCAAGCGCTGCGCTATCTGGAAGACGCGTCGGCTCATCCAGCGGGGTATTGACCCTGGTTTTATGCACCTGGAAAGCGGAAATCCACTTCTTGAAGTTGGAAGGGTTGCAGCTTCTTTCAGGTCGCTGAACTGCCTGGGCGCGGCTTTGATCCGCCGAAGGCTGTGCGGCAGTGGTCTTCTGGAACTTCAAATTTATTCTGACGATCAGTTTCTTCCACTGAACGTTAGCGAAGTGTGGCCTTTACCCCTCGCCCCCGGCGGGAGAGGGGCCTCGCGGAGCGAGGGGGAGAGGGGACCACCCAGCAGGCCCGAATCGAACCCACATCCACTGGCCGTTTCCCCTCTCCATCCGGGAGAGGGCCTTGCGAAGCAAGGGGTGAGGGCGCGTTCAGGTGTACTGACCCCCTTGTCCAGCCTTTCCCTGTCCGCAAAAAGCGTCTGTATTACACTAACTGGCATGACCTTTACCCCGGATCGCCCCCTTCGTGTGCTGGTGGTGGGCAGTGGCCCCAGCGGTATTTTTGCCGCCGACGCGCTGATCAAGCAGACTGAGATTCCCGTGCAGATCGACGTGCTCGACAGGCTGCCCACACCCTACGGCCTGGTGCGTTACGGCGTGGCCCCGGATCACCTGAAGATCAAGAGCGTGACGGCAGGGTTCGAGAAGACGCTCTCCGACCCGCGCGTGCGCTTTCTGGGTAACGTCAGTTTCGGGACCGAGCTGACCTACGACGAGGCAAAGGGCCACTACGACGCGCTGTTCTACACCTTCGGGGCCAGCAGTGACCGGAGGCTGGGCATTCCCGGCGAGGACCTGACGGGCAGCATGAGCGCCACCGAGTTCGTGGCGTGGTACAACGGCCACCCCGACGCCGCCGCCCGCGAGATGCTGCTGAGTGCTACGGGCGTGGCGGTGGTGGGCGTGGGCAACGTGGCGCTGGACGTGTCGCGCATCCTGTCCAAGACGGTCACCGAGCTGCGCGACTCGGACATCGCAGGGCACGCGCTGGACGCGCTGGAACACAGCCCTGTCAAGGACGTCTGGATTCTGGGTCGGCGGGGAGCGGCGCAGGCCAAGTTCACCACCAGGGAACTGCGCGAGTTCGGCGAGCTGCACCTCTCGGAGCCGGTGGTCAGACCGGAAGAGATCCAGGTCTCGCAGGCCGACGAGGAGGCCGCCGACAGCACCGTGAAGAAGAATCTGGAAGTGCTGCGGGCCTTCGCCGCCCGCGCGCCGGAAGACAAGGCGCGGCGGCTTCACCTGCGCTTTCTGGTGTCGCCGGTCGAGATTCTGGACGACGGCCACGGGCATGTCGGCGGCCTGAAAGTCGAGCGCAACCGCCTGGACGAGAGCGGCAGCGCGGTGGGCACGGGCGAGTACGAGGTGCTGCCGGTCCAGATGGTGCTGCGCAGCGTGGGCTACCGGGGCGTGCAGATACAGGGCGTGCCTTTCGACCCCTCCAGGGGCGTGATTCCCAACGAGCAGGGGCGCGTGACCGGGCGGGTGGGCGAGTACACCGCCGGCTGGATCAAGCGCGGCCCCAGCGGCGTGATCGGCACCAACAAGGCCGACGCCGTGGAGAGCGTGAAGCTGCTGCTGGAAGACGCCCGGAACGGCACGCTCCAGCCGGTGCAGAGCAGCAGCCGGGAGCGCATAGACGCCCTGCTGAGCGCCAAGGCCGTTGATGTGGTGACGTTGGCTGACTGGAAAGCCCTCGACGCCCACGAGCTGATGACCGGGCAGGCCCAGGGTCGCCCGCGCGCCAAGGTGCCCAGCAAGGCGCAGATGCTGGAGGTGATTCGCGGCGGGCGCGGCTGAAACATGGATGAGCTGCTGGAATTGATTCTGACTCCGCTGGGCGGGGGGCTGGCCGATCAGGTCCGGCAGCGGTTCGAGGCCACCCGTGCCGACCCGGACGTGGGCGAACTGCACGCGCTGCAAGACGCCTTGCAGGACTTCCCTGACGAGTCTCCGCCTGAGTGGTGCTGGACCCAGCACAGTGCCGCTGGTGGCTGTGCCTGCACGTCGACTGGAAGGCCTACGACGAGGTGGCGTGGCAGGTGCAGGCCATCGCCCGCACGCTGGGTCTGGAAACGACCTTCGAGAGTGTGGAAGCTGAGGAGTGGGACGCGTACTTCGATCAGCTGGACCTCGCGAAAGCCTCAGCGACCCAGACTGCCACAGGGGTATCACTGCTGGGCAGGTTGACACAGGGCCTGGACAACCTCAGGTCGGGTATGAAGCCAGGCTCCACATCAGAACCGCTCCTCCCCGCCCCCACCGCGCCCTCGGACACGCCGACGATGGACGTGCTGGG
>JANXWI010000252.1 GCA_025351205.1 Deinococcus sp. | reverse complement strand
GTGACCCTCGACCAGTGGTTACAGGAGGCGACGGGCACCTTTCCGCCTGGAATACGGGAGCGGCTGGCCCAGGAATACACCGCCCATGTGGAAGACAGCGTGGCGGCGGGCGGGAGTGGCGACGCTTTGGAGCTGTTCGGGAAACCCGAATCTCTGAAGCGGCAACTTAAAAAGCACTACGTGAGTCAGGAACGTATGGATCAGGTCAAGAGGTCGGAGCGAGGAGCATGGCTTATTCGGGGAGCGTCATTCTCCCTCTTCTTAATGAATCTCTACTTCGCAATCAAATTTTACGGCACTTCATCTTTCACACGTTTCCTGGCTGATTTTCTGTTGTTTGCCATACCATTTATGCTCATTTTAAGCTACTCTCACCGCTGGGAGAAAACGCGCCGAGCATCATTTCAATTATCGGCACTCATGTTACCCGGCTTTTTTATCAGTTTCCACGGTCTTGTTTTCGACAGCCCTGATCAATCATATGTATTGACCGGCTTAGCTCTGTCTACCTTCATGATTATAACTTTCACCTATACATTGATAGAAGATCGACGTATCGAACGTACTCAGAGAATCGAAGGATTCAGAGCGGGCGGCAGTCAGAGCGAAGGCTGAACCCCGCCTCACTCCCGCTTTCCCTTCAGTACCAAGGCGATCAGAAAGGCCGCCGTGTTGACCAGCACGATGGTCGGCCCGGCAGCCGTGTTCAGGAAGTACGACAGGTACAGCCCCACCACGCCGCACACGCTGCCCAGGATGGCCGCCACGATCACCATGCGGCGCAGGTTGGGCGCGAACAGCCGCGCAGACGCCGCCGAGGTGATGAGCAGCGAGACGCTGAGCGTGGTGCCCACCAGCTGCACCGTCAGCACCACGACCATGCCCACCAGAATCAGCAGCAGGTTGTTCAATCGGCGCACCGGCAGGCCCACCACCCGCGCCTCGGTGGGGTCGAAGCTGACCAGCAGGAGTTCCTTCTGCACCGCCCAGAGGGTGAAGGCCACCACCCCGGTCACGGCCAGCGCGCCCCACAGGTCGGCCTGGGTCACGCCCAGCGGGTTACCGACCAGGAAATTGGCGAGGTCGGAGGTGTAGGTGGGAGCGCGGCTGAGCAGCGTCACGCCCAGCGCGAACATGCCCACGAACACGATGCCGATGGCGCTGTCCTGCTTCAGCCCGCTGCGGCTCGACACGTAGCCGATGCCCAGCGCCGTGAAGACGGCGGCCACCACCGCCCCAAACAGCAGGTTGATGTGCAGCAGAAAGGCCCCCACGATGCCGGGCAGCACCGCGTGGCTCATGGCGTCACCGATGTAGCTCAGGCCGCGCAGCACCACCCAGACGCCCACCAGGGCGCACAGCACGCTCACCAGCGTGACCCCGAGCAGGGCGCGTACGAAAAACCCGAGGCCGAGCGGGTCCAGCAGGGCCTCAGGCATGAGCGTGCGTGTGGCCCAGGTGACTGCTGGAAAAGGTGCACTCAATGTTGGCGGGCGTGTAGACCTGCTCGGGCGTGCCCTGCGCCACCACCGTGCGGTTGATGAGCAGCAGCTGGTCGCACCAGCGGGCGGCGGCCTCCAGGTCGTGGGTGACCATCACCACCGTGCGCCCGGCCCGCGCCTGTTCCTGAAGCAGCCGCATGATCTTTTCCTGGGTGGCGGCGTCCACCCCGGTCAGCGGCTCGTCGAGCAGCAGCACCTCGGCGCGGCGGGCCAGCATCCGGGCCAGCAGCACGCGCTGGCGCTGCCCGCCCGACAGCGCCTGGACGGGGCGGTCTTTCAGCCCCTCCACCTCGGTCTGCTCCAGCGAGTCCAGCACGATGTCGCGGTCTGCCCGGCCCGGCCAGCGCAGCCAGCCCAGGCGGGCGGTGCGGCCCATCATGGCCACGTCCCAGACGGTCACCGGAAAGGCCCAGTCGAGCGTCTGCTGCTGCGGCACGTAAGCGCTGCTCTTTCGCAGGTCACCCAGGTCGGCGGACACGTTCACCCGCCCGCTGCTGGCCGTAACCAGGCCCAGGATGGTCTTGAGCAGTGTGGATTTGCCCGCCCCGTTCGGCCCGATCACCGCGCTGAACTGCCCCGGCACGAAGCGGGCGCTGGCGTCCTGAAGCGCGACCTGGGCACCGTAGCTGACGCTCAGGTGGTCGGTTTCGATCATGGCTGAACCTGCACCGAGGGGCGAGACGGAACCGGGCGGTCTGGGCACATAGAGAGCAGAGTATCAAATCTCAATTGGGAGCCTGGGGGAGTATGGTGGCTGGGGCTGCCCCCTCACCCCCTCGCTGCGCGAGGCCCCTCCCTGCGGGCTGTGCCAGTCTCCCACGGGGGGAGAGGGGAACAGTCTGGGCGCTGTCATTTCAGGGCTGATACGATCACGGCCACGTTGTGCCGGAACATCTTCAGGTAGCTGTCGCCGCCAGAACCTGGCGCACCCAGGGCATCGGTGTACAGCGGCGGCGCGATCTTCACGCCCGTTTCGCTGCTCAGGGCCTGTGCCAGCCGGGCATTGACCGTGTTCTCGGTGAAGATGGCCCTCGCGCCCGACGCCTTCACGCCCCGCACCAGCCGCGCCAGCTCCTGCGCCGAGGGTTCGCGCTCGGTGCTCAGGCCCTGCATCACCTGCCCGACCACCGTGAAGCCGTAGCGCTGCGCCAGGTAGTCGAGCGCGTCGTGGTTGGTGACCAGTTTGCGCTGCGTGGCCGGAATGGTCCCGAACTGCGTCTTCGCATAGGCGTCCAGGCTGGAAAGTTGCGTCTGGTAGGCCGCCACGTTGGCCGCATACACCGCCTTGCCTGCCGGGTCCAGGCGGGCCAGTTCCGCGCCGATGGTCTTCACGTAGACCGATACATTCTGCGGGTTCCACCACGCGTGGGGGTCGTAGGCACCCTCGGCTTCCAGGCCCTCGGCCACCAGTTCGCTGGCCCTGCGAAGCTTCACGCCGCTGGACAGCGTAACCACCTTCAGATTGGGGGCCGAGCCGATCAGCCGGGGCAACCAGGGTTCCAGGTTGGCCCCGTTGATGAACAGCGCGCGCGCCTGCGACAGCCGCTGCACGTCTCTGGTGGTCGGCTGGAAGGTATGCGAGTCGGCGTTGGCGGGCACCAGCGTCAACAGCGAAATACGGCTGCCGCCAATCACCTTCAGAAAGTCGGCGATGACCGAGGTGCTGGCGACCACCGGCATTGGCGCGGCAGCAGCGGTGCCAGAACTGGCACAGCAGATCAGGAATGCGCCGACCAGCAGCGTTCGGCTGCTCTGAAGCCAGGCTGGTTTGGATTGGACAGGAACCTTCATGATGATAAATGATAATCAATTCTCGAATAAATGTCGAGCACCCGGCCAGTCTCAAGCGCACCCTTCAGCCAGCCGCCGCGCAGGCCGGGCAGCGTCCGTAGAGCGTGACCTCGTGGCCCTCGACCACGAAGCCGCCGGGGTAGACCGTGCCCCTGGGCAGCGCCACCGGGCAGGGCGCCAGCGAGAACACCCGCCCGCAGCCGCTGCACGAAAAATGGTGGTGGTGGCCGCGCCCACTCGATTCGTACAGCGGTTCGCCGTCGAGGTGGACGGCGTGGGCCTCGCCCTGTTCCTGCATCAGCTTCAGGGTGCGGTAGACCGTCGCGGTGCCCAGCCCCGGCAGGGTGGCCTGGGCGCGGGCGAGCAGTTCGGGAGCCGAGAGCGGCCCTTCGGCCTGCACCAGCACCTGAACGATCACCTCGCGCTGACGGGTCTGGCGGGCCGTGGACATGGCGCAAGGGTAGCAAATCGGGCCGGGCACCTGTGGGAAAAGGGTCTCAATGGAGAGCGTGTGGCCTGTGGCTTGTAGGAAAACCCCAGGCACCCGGGTTGAGCGGCCAGATCTCGGACTGCTGGCTGTTCCTACACGCCACAAGACACGGGCCACACGCCGCCTCTCAGAAAATATGAAACTCGGCCATGCCGGTGGCGGCGCTCCACTGCACCTCTACTGCCGTCACGCGGGCGTGCGCGGGGCCACGGCCCAGCCAGTGCAGCAGGCGGTCCAGGTCGGCCTGCCCGCCCTCGGCCACCACCTCCACCCGACCCTCGGAGACGTTCTCGGCGCTGCCCGCCAGCCCCAGGTCACGGGCCTTCCCCTGCACGAAGCGCCGGTAGCCCACCCCCGTCACCCTGCCCGAAACCAGCGCCACGATCCGCATACAGGTCGGAGTGTAGCAGCCGCGCAATGCTTTGACAGCGAACTTGACCCGACTACGGCCAGGGCGCTTCCCGGTGCAGGACCGACCTGTTTCATCAAGAATCTCAACCGAATTCTCATGAAAGTGCCTGAAGACAGCAGGGGCCGGTGCGCGAACTCATGACGGAGCGGTTAAACTGCAAGGGTGAGCGTGGTTGACCTGAACAGTACCCCCGAGAACAGTACCCTCAAGAATAGTCTCTGCCAGAACATCCTCTTCCAGAACAGTGCCATTCAGAACGGTGCCATTCAGAACAGCGCCCTGAACAACGGTGCCTGTCACGATGTTCACACGGTTGTTCCGTCAGGTCTCCAGTGAGCGTTGCCGCCGAGCTGAATCCAGAGTCGCCCGCGCCGGTTCGCCGCCGCCGGGGCTGGTGGCTGCTGCTGGCCGTTCTGGTGGTGGTGTTTCTGCTGGCGGTCTTTGGACCGTCGCTGTTCGGCAAGGCGTTGCTGGCGAGGCTGGGCGGCGAGTACGCGGTCACGGCGCAGGGGGTGGGCGGCCCGCTTTGGTCGCCCACCGTGAGCGGCCTGAAGGTCAGCGGTCCCGGCGTCAACGTGCAGGCCGGACGCGTGGTGCTGGGCCTGAGCGGCGTGAACCTTCTGAACAGGAGCGCTCGCCTCGACCTGAAGCTGGACGACGCCGACGTGAAGCTGAAGCTCAAGACCCTGCTGGGCGGGCAGAAGCAGGGCGGCGGGGGCGGATTTACCCTGCTTCCCGGCAACATCGCCGTCCATAACACCCGGCTGAACATCGACGGCACGGGCTTCGACGTGCCCAGCGGTAGCTGGACCGCCCAGAGCACTCAGGCGGATGGTCAGGACGCCCTGAAGATCAGCGGGGCCACCACCGACGGGCCGCTGAATGTGCTGTTCACCTACCGCACGGTGAACGGGCAGCTTCAGGGCAGCGCCGACCTGAGCGCCGACGCCCGCATCATCAACCACTACTGGCACGACAAAAAAGTGGGCGGCGTGACGGGCGGGCAGCTGAGCGGACGTTACAGCTTCGGCAGCGGCCCGGTGGTGGGCGACATCCGGCTGAGCAACACCACGCTGGCGGTGCCGGGAGCCGAGTTCGTGCAGGTCGGGGCGCTGAACGGGACGGCCACCCACCGGGGCGACCTGATCTCGTTCCAGCTGGCCGGAACCGGCTTTGACGGCCCCCTGACAGCAACCGGCAGCGTAGACCTCAAGGCGCACCAGTGGGACGTAAAGGCGCAGGCCAGCCCGCTGTTCTCGGCGCTGGGCAGGGCACTCGGGCAGGGCGGCAGGGGTGTTGGCAGCGTGGTCGTTCACGCCTACGGCTGGAACACCGTGACCGTGAAGGCCGACGTGAGCAGCCCGCAGGGCGAGTTCAGCGTGCTGCCTTACCGCAACCTGAAGGCCACGTACCTGTACCGCCGAGACAAGAAGGAACTGAACAACGACCTGACTTTCAGCGCCGACACCCGCTTCCAGGGCCAGCAGAAGCTGAGCGGCCAGTGGACCTTCAACAGGGCGGGCGTGCTGGCCTGGACCGGCGACCTGCTGAGTAGGCCCCTGAACCTGAAAGGAACCATCAGCGCCAAGAACGTGATCAGTGCTCAGGGGCAGGCCCTCGGCGGTCCGCTGCGGGGCAGCCTGGGGCTGGGCGACAAGGCCGTGACGCTGGCCGCCTCGCCCAATTTTTACAGCGTCAGCGGCGATGTAACCGCGCAGGGCACGCTCGACAGGCTGAACCTCGCGCTGAGCGGCGGCAGGGCTGGCCCGGTGGACATCGCGGGCACCGCTACTTTTGGCAAGGAAGGCCTGAACGCCGACCTGGGCAAGGTTCAGCTGCGGCTCGACCGGCAGCTGCGCGGGCGCTGGCAGGCTGACGGCCTCAGCACGGCGGGGCTGCTGATCACGGGCGCGGGCGACCTGAAGGTGCCGGAGGCCAGCCTGACCGGACAACTGCGGGCCGCCGTGCCGCTGCTCAGGGGCCAGCCGAGCGGCCCCGTCGCCCTCAACTGGCAGACGCGCCGCGCCGACTGGAGCTTCGCGGGCGGCAACCTGACGTGGCGCGGCGACACCTTCGCCCTGACCTCCAGCGGTCTGAATGCCCTGGGCTACGACCTGCGCGGCACCCTGGCGCTGACCACCGCCCTCAAGGCCAGCGGCAGCCTGCGGGCCAGCAACGGCAGCGGCGCCGTCACGGCCACCGGACAGGGCGACCACCTCGACCTCCTGGCCGTGCAGGGCGGCGTGACGGTGAGTGCCCGCACGCAGCTCACCGCCGGATTCCCGACCACCGCGCGGGTGCAGGGCGCGGACATCAGCGGCACAGTCACGGTGGACCAGGGAGCGAGGTTCACGCTCCGCACAGGCAACCGGAGCGCCCGTGGCCGTCTGAACGCCGAGGGCTGGAACGCCACGGGAGACATCGACCTCGCGGCGCTGCGGCCCCTGATCGGCGGCGATCTGGACGGCACCGCCCGACTGAACCTGGCCGGGCAGGGCGGCACCGTGGATGTTGCGGGCAGCGGCTACGGGGCCAGCCTGAACGGCACCCTGACCCGCTCGGCGGGCATTCTGAGCGCGCAGACAGACGTGAAATACAGAATTGGGACGCAGGACTCCGGAACGCGGGGCGACGTCTCGGCGCGTCTTGGCGGGCGCGTCTTCCCCGACCTGAACCTGAGCGGCCCGGTCACGCTGCTGGGCCTGAACATAGGTAACCAGACGCTGCCGACCCAGACCGTGCAGGCGCAGCTTTTCGGCCCCTACTCGGGCATCCGGGCAACCATCGGCGGGCGGCTCACGGCCATCACGGCGGGCGGGTTGACCCTGCCCCCACAGCCACTCGCGCTCCAGGCCAGCCTGACCCCGGCCCTGACGCTGAGCGGCAGCTACGGCGGCCTGAGGCTCGGGTATGCCCAAGGCGCGGTAGAAGTACAGGGCACGCAGCTCCTGAGCGGTTACGGCGAGAACGGACAGGTGCGCCTGAACGGCAGCTACGGCCCCGGCTGGGCCGGGCAGCTCACGGCCAGCGGCACCTTCGGCCCGTACGCGGCGCAGGTGAGCGGCCCCTGGCGCGCGCTGAACGCCATGCTCAGCACCCGGGGCGGCCTGCGGGCCAGCGGCACCCTGAACGCCGTGACCCAGGGCTACGACCTGCGGGTGCGCGGCCCGCTGTCAGGACTGGAGGGGCTGAGCGGTCTGGACGGGTTGTCCGTGCAGGGCAGCGTCGCGGGCACGGGCGCGGCCCCCAGAGGCGACCTGAGCGTCACCGACGGCAGCGGCGGCAGCGCCCGCGTGACCGTGAATGGCCTGAAAGACTTCCAGGTGCAGGCCAGCAGCTTCAGACTGGCCGGGCAGACCTTCCAGGGCGACCTGAGCGCGGCGGGCGGGCTGCTGAGCGGCACCTTGAAGGCCGGGCCACTGAGCGTTGTGGCGGACAACGGGCAATTCCAGGCGTTTGGCACGCTTGTTGGCTACACGCTGAACGCCAGCGGGCGGCTGGCCCTGCCCAGCACCCTGACGGGTCTGAACCTCAGCGTGACCGGCCCTCTGCTGAGCGTCTCGGCCACCGGCAGCGGCACGGACCTGCGCGGCACCGTGTCGCTGAAAGCTCAGCAGTACGGCGCGGTGGCCCGACTGCCCGCCCAGCTGTTGCCGCTGCGGGCCAGTATCTTCCCGCTCAGCGCCGATCTGGGGGGCCTGAGGTACAGCCCTGGCCCTGTGGCCGGCTGGGCCGGACAGACCCGCCTGAAGTACGTGTACGGTGCCCAGGCCGGGACGCTCGCGCTGGTCGGCAGCGGCCCCAGCCTGAGTGCTGTGCCAACTGGCCCCCTGGCGGGCCGCCTACAAGTGCTTCCGGCGCTGAGCGGCAGCCTGAGCGCTCCCGTCTCTCCTCTGCTGACGCTGCTGCCCGCGCAGTTCGCCTCGGCCATCACTCCGGGCAGGCTGAGCGCCCGGATCGGGCCAACCGAGACCAGCGCCCTCCTGAGCCTCGAATCGGCCCGCTACCTGGGGCAGCCGTTGGGCCTGAGCGCGGCGGTGAACTGGCGCAGCGGCGTCACGGTTTCGGGGGCGCTGACCCATCCGGACAGCAACGTTCCCTTCGTGTACGACGGCCAGAACCTGACGGTGAGCGGCGCAGAGCTGGACGCCCTGGCACTGAAACCATTGCTGGGCACGCTGGACGTGACCGGGAGCATTCGGGCCGATCTGAGCCTGCCGGGCCTGAAATTTGAGAACGCCCGGGCCGACGTGAACATCGATTTGCAGGCCACCGGACAACGGGCGCAGGGCACGCTCAGGCTGGACAGAGGCACGCTCAGCGCCGATCTGAGCAGCACGCTGGGCGGACAGACGCTGCGCCTCGCCGGGCCGCTGTACCCGCAGGCCAGCGCCGCGCTGCAATACGGCGAGCTGATGGCCACCCTGTCCGGTGATCTGCGAACCCGGGCCACCCTGGACGTGACCGGAAGCTACAGCGGGCGCAGCGTGGCTCTGAGCGCCGTGGGCGGGCTGAAACCGGGTCAGGTCAGGCTTTCGGGCACGGTGGCGGGCCTAAATGTAGATGTGCGGGCCGATCAGACTGTGCGGGCCGATCAGAAGGCGGGCGTGAATTGGACGCTGGGCGGCACCTTCGGCACGTCCGATCTGAGCGCCCTGCTGGGCACGGCTGGAAGTGTGAGCGGCACGCTGGGCGGCAGCCTGTCCGACGTTCGCCTGAACGCCGCTGGCCGGGTGGCCGGGGCCGACTTCACGCTGCCCGCCCGCTTGAAGGGCGGCGTGCTGAGCGTGCAGGGGGCCAGCGCCGCCCTGCCCGGAACCGCCAGCGCCCGCCTTTCCGGCACGGTGTATCCGGCCCTGAAGCTGAGCGGCCCGGTCACGCTCAGCGACTATCTGCCCGGAAGCTACGCGCTCAGCGCCCAGGGCAGCCTGGGCAAGCCCGATCTGCGCGTGAGCGGGCGCACAGCGGGCGGGCCGCGCGGCCTGGACACCCCCGGCAGCACCGTGACGGCGAGGCTGCTGGGCCAGGACTGGAAGGTCACGGCCAGCGGGGCAGCTTTCAGCGCCGACGCACGCGGGCAATTCGTCACGGCAACCAGCAGTGCAGGCAGCAGTGTCCCCGCCGGACTGATCCAGGCACGTTTCACGGTGGCCGCACCGTACCACGCCCCTTCTCAGACGATCCGCCTGGACGGAAC
>JANXWI010000244.1 GCA_025351205.1 Deinococcus sp. | reverse complement strand
TCACGCCCAGCCCGCGCGTGGTCCTGATTCCAGGACTCGGCCTGATCACCAGCGGCCCCGACGCGATGGGGGCGGACGTGTCCCGCCAGCTGTACCTGCGGGCCATCCAGGTGATGAAAGCGGCCAGCAGCCTGGGCGGCTTCGTCAGTCTCAGTGCCGCCGAGAGCTACGCCATCGAGTACTGGCCGCTGGAACTCTACAAGCTGAGCCTCAAACCCGCCCCGAAGGCGCTGGAAGGCCATGTGGCACTGGTAACCGGGGCCGCCAGCGGCATCGGGCGGGCCATCGCGGCGCGGCTGTCTCAGGACGGGGCACACATCGTCATCGCTGACCTGAACGCTGAGGGAGGCCGGGCAGTGGCCGGGGAATTGACCACGCAGCGCGGCTACCGGCGGGCCACCAGCGTGGGGATGAACGTGACCGAGGAGGCGCAGGTCCAGGCGGCCTTCCAGCATGCGGTCCTGAACTACGGCGGCGTGGACGTCGCGGTGAACAACGCCGGCATCGCGTCCAGTGCTCCTATAGAAGAAACCTCACTGGCAATGTGGAACCGCAATCAGAGCATTCTCTCGACCGGCTATTTCCTGGTGGCGAAAGAGGCGTTCATCCTGATGAAACGTCAGGCCACCGGGGGAAATCTGGTGTTTATCGGCAGTAAGAACAGCGTGGCGGCGGGCAAGAACGCGGCCGCGTACAGCACCGCCAAGGCCGCCGAGCTGCACCTGGCGCGCTGTCTGGCCGAGGAAGGCGGGGCGTCGGGCATCCGGGTCAACTCGGTGCTGCCTGACGGGGTGCTTGCGGGCAGCAGCATCTGGGACGGCAGATGGCGGGCAGAGCGGGCGGCCACCTACGGCATCGAGCCGGAGGGACTCGAGGAGTTCTACAGAAACCGCACCACCCTCAAGGTGAACATAGTGCCCGAAGACATTGCCGAGGCGACGTTCTGGCTGGCCTCGCCCGCCGCAGCCAAGACCACCGGCGGCGTCATCACCGTTGATGGCGGCGTGCCCACCGCCTACGTCCGGTAGACGGTGGCAGTGAGCCAGCACCTCGCCATCGACCTGGGCGCGTCCAGCGGGCGGGTGGCGCTGGGCACGCTGGAAGACGGACGGCTGAGCACCCGCATCCTGCACCGCTTCCCCAACGGCGGCGTGCCGGTCCCGGGTCCGGGCGGCATGCGCCTGTACTGGGACGTGCTGGGCCTGTGGCAGGGGGTGCTGCATGGCCTGAGACTGGCGGCGGCGGAGGGGACCCGGATCGCCAGCGTGGGCGTCAATTCCTGGGCGGTGGACTACGCGCTGCTGGACCGACACGGCGCTCTGATGGGAGGCGGCGTCCGCCACTACCGCGACGCCAGAACCGGGGGCCAGATGGAGCGGGCCTCCTTGCTGGTGACGCGTGAGGAGATCTATGCCCGCACCGGCATTCAGTTCCTGCCCTTCAACACGCTCTACCAGTGGCTCTCGGAAGACCCGCAGCAGCTGCGCGCCGCCCACCGGGCGCTGCTGCTGCCCGATCTGCTGCACTTCTGGCTGTGCGGCAGGGCCGTGAGCGAGCAGACCAATGCCAGCACCACCCAGCTGTACGACCCGTCCGGCGGAACCTGGTCGGAGCCGCTGTTGACCCGCCTGGGGCTGCCGACCGGACTGTTCCCGGAGATCGTGCCGCCGGGGACGATACTCGGGCCGCTCTCACCTGAGATCGAGGCCCTGACCGGCCTGCGGGGCGTGCGGGTGGTGGCCGGGGCCACCCACGACACCGCCTCTGCCGTGGCCGCTGTGCCCTCTGCCGGAAGCGACTGGGCCTACGTGTCGAGCGGCACCTGGTCGCTGGTGGGGCTGGAGACGGAGCGGCCATTCATCAGCGCCGAGACCCTGCGGCACAACCTGACCAACGAGGCCGGGGTGGGCGGCACCACCCGCCTGCTGAAGAACGTGATGGGCCTGTGGATGGTACAGGAATGCTGCCGTCTGTGGGGCGTGAGCGGGTATGCCGCACTGTACGCCGCTGCCGCCGCCGAACCCCTTGGCGGCCCGGTGATCGACCCGGACCACGCCCGCTTTCTGGCCCCCGCCGATATGGCCGCTCAGGTGCAGCTGGCCTGCCAGGAGAGTGGACAGCCGGTGCCGCAGACCCAGGCGCAGATTGTACGCGTGGTGCTCGACAGTCTGGCCCGGAAGGTGGCTGCCGTGCTCGACATTCTGGAAGAGGTGTCAGGACAGCCGATCCGGACGGTCCACGTGGTGGGCGGCGGCTCACAGATCGACCTGCTCAACATCCTGATCGCCGAGGCGTCCGGGCGGGTGGTCGTCGCCGGACCGGTCGAAGCCACGCTGGAGGGCAACCTGCTGGTACAGGCGGCGGCCCTGGGGCTGCTCGGCGCTTCACAGATCCGGGACGTGGTCAGGGCCTCGGCGGCTCTCAGGACGTTTCACCCCAGGTCGTTGGAACCCTAGCCACATCACCATTTCTGACGCTGCCCTTTTTATCATTTTTCTCATTCGATGGAAGTTCAAGCTTAATCAAACAAAGTTGAAACACCGTTCCGTCTACGGAACATTCACGGTCTATGGCAATCCCGGAGGTTCACGCATGGCTGAAACGCCCAACTCTCTGAACAGTTCCCTGACGCCCGCCGTCTCGTCCGCTGTCCGCATTCTGGACGCCATCAGCGCCTCGGCGCGGCCACCGACCTTTTCCGAGTTGCAGCTCCAACTTGACTTGCCCAAGTCCAGCCTGTCACGGCTGCTTCAGACCCTGATGGGCGTGCAGCTGGTCGAGGTCCAGCAGGGCCGCTACCAGATCGGCACCCGCGTGCTCGACTACTACGCCTCTTACTCGCGGCGGCTGGACGTCATCGCCGTGTTCCAGCGGGTGGCCGACGAGATCGGTGAGCGTATCGACGAGACCATGCAGCTGGCGCAGCTTCAGGGTAGTGAGGCGGTGTTTCTGGCCAGGCGCGACTGTCGCCGCCTGATCCGGCCCGCCGCCTTTCCGGGTCGCCGGGTACCTGCCCACGCCACCGCTGTCGGCAAGGCGCTGCTGGCCCACCTGAGCGCCAGCGAGTTCGCGGTGCTGTACCCGGACGAAGCCCTGCCCGCCCTGACGCCCAGCACCATCACCAGCCGCCGGGCGCTACAGGATGCCCTCCAGACGGTGCGGCAGGACGGCTACGCCCAGACGAGGCAGGAGAGCACGCTCAACCTCTGCTGCTTCTCCAGCCCCATCTATGAGGCCAGTGGCCGGGTCAGTTTCGCGCTGAGCATCTGCCTCGCCACCGAGAATCCCAGTCCGGAGCGCCGGGAGGCCGCCACCTGTTCGGTGCTGCTGGGCGCGCAGAGTATCTCGCACGCGCTCGGTTACCGCGACCCGGACTACTCGCTGTGACACTGGAGATCAGTCATGCCTGAACCGCCCAAGGCTGCCTCTGAAGGCCGTACAAGCCCACTTCAAACCTTTTTCGTAACTGCTCAGCGGGTGAAGTCAGGCATGATAACATCGCCTCGAAAAATGCTAACCAGTCCATGCCAGACATTCAATCCTTGCTTGTGGCAGGTCGAGATGTAGCTCCGGATTCGGGCGAAGTGCTGGCCACCTTCCTC
>JANXWI010000243.1 GCA_025351205.1 Deinococcus sp. | reverse complement strand
GAGGAAGGTGGCCAGCACTTCGCCCGAATCCGGAGCTACATCTCGACCTGCCACAAGCAAGGATTGAATGTCTGGCATGGACTGGTTAGCATTTTTCGAGGCGATGTTATCATGCCTGACTTCACCCGCTGAGCAGTTACGCGTTTTTCCAGTATGCAGCAGCCTTCAGGCAGCGCCAGCTTGTCGCAGAGCTGGAGCAATCGGTCTTCGGCGGTGTAGCTCACCGCTTCGAGGAGGCGCGTAAGCCGCTCCAGTTCTGAAGGGCTTCCGTCCCAGGCGAGCAATTCTGCCGGGTTCTGCATGGGAAACGAGTGGGTCAGGGCAATCTGGGCGGCGTCTGGAAATCCCAGAGCAGTCAGGATGTCGTACCCGTCGAGAATATGCCGGTCCTTGTTCGGCCTACCTCTGCGCCCAATGTCGTGCAGCAGGCCCAGAATGTAGTCCCGCTCCGGGTCGAGGTCCGGGTGTTCCTGGGCGATGATTCGGGCGGCCAGCGCCACGTTGCGCGAGTGTGGTACCCAGGGGCCGGGGTTCATGACCTCGGCTTCGAGCAGCAGGTGTTCGGCGGTGTGCAGATCGGGAAGACACATGGTCTGAATCATACCTTCAGCTCGTACCAGGCGGCGGGCCAGCCGTCCATACTCCCCTCGCGCACCAGCCGAAAACCCTGCCGCTCATAGATGGCCCGCAACCTGGGCCGGTCGGCGGCGGTGTCGAGCCGCAGCCAGGTTCGTCCTGCGGCCCGCACGTAATCGGTGGCGGCCCGGACCATCTGCGTCCTGAGCTGACGCCCCTGCCAGTCTGGATGGACCGTGAGCTTGTGCAGGTACAGCGCCTCGCCGTCAGGAACGTCAGGCCAGAACTCGTCGTCACGCCCGATCAGGATCATGGTGGCCACCGCTCTGTCGCACATCCAGCCGAGGTAACCCTTTGCAGCGGGGTACTGCCGCTCCAGCCGCTCCGGGGTCAGCGAATCCACAGCCCACATGGGTCTGCCTGCGTCTATGCAGTGCTGGGCAGTGGCCCGCATGATGGGCAGGAGGTCTGGCAGAGATGCGGGGCGAACGTCGAGTGTCGGCAGGGTCACGCCTCACCATAGACCGTGCAGCTCAGGTCCGGGAAGGCATCTCGAAGCTCCCGCGCAAGCTGCCGCAGCCCCCAGAGTTCGCTGCGGCGGTGACCCAGCGCGACGACGCCCAGGCCCAGTTCACGGGCGGCAGCGAGGGAACCGGGCCGCATCTGGCCCGTGATGTAGACACTCACGCCCAGCCCAGCCAGCGCCTCCAGCAGCTCCGGGCGCATGGCGTTCATCAGGGCCACGCGCCGCACCTCCGGCTCCCTGGGCGGCAGCAGCGCGTCATGGCCGCCGAACTCGGCGTGAAGGGCATCGAGCAGACGCTCCCAGTCCTGCTGCGGGGCAGGGCGATCAGGCCCGATGCCTGCTCCAGTTCAACACGTTCGACCTCGTGCCAGCGCAACGTCTCGGCCAGCGGCAGGTTTGGCCCGGTGGTCAGCGCCACGTCGAAGACGTCGTGCGAGTTGAACACCGCCAGCCCCGGAAACGCCGCCCCCAGCTGATGAACCCGGTGCAGGAAGACCGCGCCCCCCGGCAGGTCGGCGGGCAGGTCGCGGGGGTCCAGTGCCAGACCCAGATGCGGAACCTCTGGCGGCCCGTCCCGAATCAGTCTGGTGTCACTCAGCCGACGTGCCAGCCAGCTGCTTAGCTCGGCCAGCAAAACCGTCACCCCACGTTCTCTGGCGCAGGTTCGATCCCGGTGGCCCAGAGGTCATTGCCGCGCCTCTCCAGCCGCACGCGGGGCAGCGGCAGATGCGCCTTGCCGAACACCGCCTCGCCCGATGCCAGCGGGTTGAACACGCTGTAGTGGCAGGGACAGCCCAGGTACGGGTGCTGGTCTACGGGATTCGGGGCGCGGTAGCCAAAAGAGAACGCCAGCACTTCGGTGTCGCGCACCAGATTGACCGGGCAGCCCAGGTGCGTACACACGCGCGAGAAGGCGGCGTAGTGTTGCTCCCCGACATCGAGGCTGCCCAGCGTGGCGGCGGGCAGGCGCAGCAGCACGCAGGGGCGACCCGCGTAGCTGAACTCGACTTCGGCCCAGTCGGTGCCCAGCGCAGGCAGCGCGGCCACCCGCTGCGCCGTGCCCGCCTGAAACTGTGGCGCGCCGGGCACGCTCTTGCGCGACACGCGCAGGGCGTACAGCCCCATGCCAGCGAAGGCCGAAGCGGTCAGGCCGACGGGAATCAGCCACCACTTTTCAAGCAGGGCGCGGCGGTTCATGTGGACCCTTTACCCCGCTGCTTCGCAGCGCCAGTCTCGTTCCGAGCGGCCAGGCGTCCCCAGGGGCGCTGCTCTGGCCAAGACGCTGTGCCAGTCTCCCCCGGGTAGAGGGGGGAAAGGCCAGACGGGGCGGTGAGTTTGGGGGTACTTGGGCGTCCCCTCACCCCTTGCTTCGCAAGGCCCTCTCCTAGAGGTAGAGGGGGAAGGGCAATCGCTGCGCTCACACCCCTCTCCCCCTCGCTGCGCGAGGCCCCTCTCCCGCTGGGGGCGAGGGGTACACGGCTAAGGCTCGGCGATAAAAACTGGTCGTCAGGATGCGCTTGCAAACCCGCCATATCGCCTCCGCACAGCCTTCGGCGGATCAAAGCCGCGCCCAGGCGTCCGAGTGACCCAGTCGAACCCTCGACTTTTCCATCGTCACGAAGCGGATTTCCGCCTTCCAGATTTATAAAACCAGGGTCAATACCCCACCGTGTCAACCGACGTGCCTTGCCCACCGCGCAGCGCTTGACGGTTCTGTAGGCCCCCCCTACCCGGTGGGGTAGGGGGCTGGGGGGTGGGGCAGAGCAAAAGCTCAAAGCTGATGCCCAACCGTTCACACCAACCATATTCACTTCTGCCAGCCCTCGACCAGCGCCAGCAGCGCGTCCAGCGATTTCCCGGTGATGTTGGGAAATCCAGGCATGCTCCCCTTGCCGTTGCGGGTGATCGCCGCCACCGACGCCCGCGTCAGCCCGGCCCGCAGCAGGCTTGGCCCGATGCCGCCGCCGCCCGCCGCCCCGTGACAGCTGGCACAGTTAGCGGCGTATACGGCCAGGCCAGGGTCGGCGCTGTTCTGCCGCGAACGGATGGCCGAAATCAGTTGGTCGGCGTCGCGCCCCTGTGGACTCAGGCTGCGGTAGCGTTCCAGGGCGGTCAACGCCAGCGCGTCCTGCCCGTAGCGCGACAGGGCGAAGCCGAGCAGCAGCTGGCTCTCAGAGTCGTTGGGCGCGAGCTGCGCCGCCGTGCGAATCAGCAGAAAGGCCTGATCATTGGGCTTGGCCGCCTGTGCCTGCCCATCGTTTTTGGTCAGCAAGATGATGCCCAGCCGCCGCAGCGCCTCTGGCTGACGCGGGTTCTGCTTCAGGGCCGAGGCGTAGGCGCTCGATGCCTGATCGTACTGCCCGGCGTCGAACGCGGCCCGGCCCCAGGTCAGCTGATCGGCCACGCGGCCACT
>JANXWI010000211.1 GCA_025351205.1 Deinococcus sp. | reverse complement strand
CCGACCGACTTGCACCTACGCGGCGCTGTTCTGCCCAAGACAAAAACACCGATCTACACGGCGACAGGAGCGAAGTCGGCAGGGGTTCAAACGACGAAAACGCGCTCAGGAATTCCTGAGTCTCCACGCCCGGATCAGCGGGCAAGCGTCCTCATGCGGGCAGGCGTCGTGTACGGCGTCCGTTCTGCCCAAGATGGGCGCTGCTCTGCCCAAGACACCAACCTCGACCATCATTCCCGTACCAGCGTTACTGCCGCCACCCGAAAAAACAATCAGAGGCAAGCATTCCAGACGTGGTCAACCGTCGCGGCGGGGGTGGGCTGAACTTCAGGCCACCTCCGCCCTAAGCCTGCCGTGCCGTCAGTTAAGGCAACACAACCCTGCCGAATCATGGGCGCAGAAACCATCACCCTGGCGGAGGCAGAGACGCCCGCGTGTTGAACCTGTCTGCCCGGGCAGTCGGTATGCTTGCGCTGAGATGACAGCCCTTTTTCAGCTTCACCGGCTTCCCGGCCCGGCCCCGGTCAGACCCGCGCCCACCACATTCCCCGCTTGCCCCGGGGGTATCTGCCTGCGGCCCGCTGCGTGTTCATCCGTTCCGGCGAACAGGGGGCCGCATTGAATCCACAGGAGGTTCTGCGGGTCCAGCCCTGGGGCCACACCGCCCAGGGGGAAGAGGTGACGTTGTTTACCCTGAGCAGCCGCAGCGGGCTGGTGGTCCGCGTCATGGATTACGGCGGCGTGATCGTGGGCGTGGAGATGGCCGGGCGCACGGGCGAGCGCGCAGACGTGACGCTGGGGCACGGTCACCTGGCCCCCTACCTGGACCGCGACACTTCGCCGTATTTCGGTGCGCTGGTCGGGCGTTATGCCAACCGCATCAGGCAGGGCCGCTTCACGCTCGGCGGCGCGGATTATCAGCTGCCTGTCAACGACGGGCACAACCACCTGCACGGCGGGCCGGGCGGCTTCGACCAGCGGCTCTGGCAGGCCACCTCCGGCGTCAACGAGGAAGGTCCATTCGTGCAGCTCAGCCGGATCAGCCCGGACGGCGAGGAGGGCTATCCGGGGACCCTGAGCGCAGAGGTGACGTACGTTCTGCGCCACGACAGCGCGCTCACCGTCTCGTACCGGGCCACCACGACCCGGCCCACGCACGTCAACCTCAGCAACCACACCTACTGGAACCTGAACGGGGGCCGTTCAGGCGTTCTGGACCACCTGCTGTGGGTAGACGCGGACCGCTATGTTCCGGTGGACGCCCAGGGCCTGCCGCTTGGCGGCACCGCAGATGTATCGGGCACGCCGCTCGACTTCCGCCGCCCACAACGTCTGGGAAACCACGACCTGTCAGGCCCGCGCCAGCCCGGTGGCTACGACCATACCCTCGCTCTCAACGGAAGCGGGCTGCGGCACGTCGCCACCCTGTTCGGCCCTTCGTCGGGGCGCAGGCTGGAGGTCAGCACCACCGAGCCGGGGGTGCAGGTGTATTCCGGCAACTTTCTGGATGGCAGCATTGTCGGCAGGGGTGCCCAGCGCTACGACCAGCACTGGGGCCTGTGCCTGGAAACCCAGCACTTTCCGGACAGCCCGAACCAGCCCGCTTTTCCCTCCACCCGCCTGGACCCCGGCGACGTGTATACCTCCGTGACGCGCTACGCCTTCAGCGTGTCCGGAAGGGTGTCCGGAAACACCGATCCTGAATGACCACATAGACCCGGAATGACCATCACGAAGAAAGCTTCTGAGGAGAAATCCGCCAGACAGCAGGCCGCCTCACAGGACATGAGAGCCGCGCACTCTGAAGGTGGTTTTGATGTCCGGCCAGATCCGCTATTCTGTGGCGTGTCCGGACAGGTGGTTACCAGGTGGATACTCACCGGTTGCATGTTTGCCGGGTATACGGTCACCGGATGAATGGTCACCGGGCAGGCACAGGGCGGACGTTTCTGATAAACCCACTGCTCGCCCCTGGTCGTCAACCAATCGCCGTTTTTCCCGGACCACCCGTCCGATCTCTCTGAGCTTTTTTCTGTCCTGGTCTTTTCGCTCAATCCTGTCCGCCGGAGGTACGCCCGATGCTCACACGTTCACAACCCTTCGAGGCGCGGCAGTACGCTCCGGTGAACTCCAGCCGGTCAGGTGACGTGGCAGGCGATGTGATACGGGACGGCGGCGCGGCTTCCGGGCAGCCCGCTGAGCAAGGCCCGTGATCCCGGCGCGTGACGTCCTGGCCACGGAGGCAGAACAGGGCAACACTGCCCAGAACGGAGCGGCCCGGTCTGAAGCGGCCCGCCAGCTGGCCGTCTTGAACACCATCGCCGAGGAGAGCGCCGACTGTATCAAGCTGCTCGACCTGGATTCCAGGCTGCTCTCGATGAACGCAGGCGGCATGCTGAGCATGGAGATCGACGACTTCACGGTCTGCCGAAACCTGCTGTGGCCCGACTTCTGGCACGGCGAGGACCGCACAAAAGTCGAGGCCGCCCTGGACCGGGCGCGGGCCGGGCAGCGCAGCGTCTTCGAGGGACAGTCGGCCACCTTCAAGGGCAATCCGCGCTGGTGGGAGGTGCGGGTGGCCCCGGTGCTGGGCAGCGGCGGCGAGGTTGAGCAGCTGCTGGCGGTGTCGCGCGACATCACCGAGCGCAAACGTGCCGAGCAGGCGCTCGCACAGCTGAACGTCGGTCTGGAGGCGCAGGTGGCCGCGCGTACCCGCCAGATCGAGAGCCAGGCGCGGGCGCAGGACGCCTTCGTGGCGTTCACCGAGGCGGTGGGCGGTGAGACCGACGATCTGGCGCTGGCGCTACAGGCCATCGAGGTGCTGCTGCTGCACTTTCCTGCCGACAGCGCCGGATTCTATTTTCGCAGAAGCAGTAAAGGTACAGGCATCGAGGGTTTAGGCAGCAGAGGACGCGGCCCCGACAGTGCAAACAGCGGTGACGGGGGCGGCGACGTGTGGCAGATACGGGCCAGCAGCGACACCTTTCCGGGCGGATTCAGGCCCCCGGAGACGCTGGCCGCCGACCATCCCCTGATTGCGCCCGTGTTGCGGAGCGGGCAGCCGGCGTTCATCGGTGACTGGTCGGCCACGCCGGGCCGCCTGAACACGGCGCAGACCTTCGGGGCCGTCGCCAGCGTTCCGCTGGCCATCGCCGCAGAGGTGCGGGGCATGCTGATGGTCGGCCTGCGGCACACGCGGACCTGGAACGAGCGCGATCAGGCGCTGCTGCGGGCGGTGGGCCGCGCCCTGACCCTGACGCTGGAACGCGCCGACAGCCTGGGGCAGCTGGGCGAGCGCAGCCGTGAGCTGGAGCGGCTGAATACGGAACTGGGCCGGGAGCGGAGCTTTCTGAGCACGGTGCTGGAAAACCTTTCGGAAGGGGTGGTGGCCTGCGACGAACTCGGGCGGCTGACGCTGTTCAACACCGCCACCCGGACCTTTCACGGTCTGGACGCCTCGCCCGTGCCGCCGGAGGAATGGGCTGAGCATTACGACCTGTACGAGGCCGACGGGGTCACGCCGCTCGTCACGGAACGGGTGCCGCTGTACCGGGCGTGGCAGGGCGAACGGCTGCGCGACGTGGAGATGGTCATCCAGCCCACCGGGGGCCAGCCGGACGGGGCGGACAGGGTAGACGGGGTAGACAGGGCAAGCGGAACACGGGGGGCACCGGCCCGGCAGCTGCTGGCGAGCGGTGGGCCGATGTTCACACCTGATGGACAGCCGCTGGGCGCGGTGGTGACCATGCGCGACGTGACCGCCCGCAACACCTCCGAGCAGCAGCTCCGGGTCACCGTCCAGCAGTTGCAGCGCAGCAACGCCGAGCTGAGCGCGGCCAACGAGGAACTCGAAGCCTTCGCCTACTCGGCCTCGCACGACCTGCGCACGCCGGTGCGGCACGTGCAGAGCTTCTCCGAACTGGCCCGCAGGGCGATGAGCGTCGCGCCCAACGAGCGGGCCGAGCGCTACCTGGGCCACGTCGAGCAGGCGGCCCAGCGCATGTCTTCGCTGATCGACGCGATGCTCAGCCTGTCACGCAGCTCCCGCCAGGACCTGACGCCCGCTCCGGTTGATCTGGAACTGCTGTTCAGGCGCGCCCGCAAGGACCTGGAGGGTGAGCTGGCAGGGCGCGAGGTGCAGTGGCGCACCAGCGCCCTGCCGGTGGTGGTGGGCGACCAGGCCCTGCTTCAGCAGGTGATGAACAACCTGCTGGCCAACGCCGTCAAGTTCTCCAGAAACACGCAGCAGGCACTGATCGAGGTCTGGTGCGAGGAAGACGCCGGGGCCTGGACCGTGTACGTGCGCGACAACGGCGCGGGCTTCGACCCCAGGTACAGGGAGCGGCTGTTCGGGGTGTTCCAGCGGCTCCACACGGAGCGCGAGTTCGAGGGGACCGGGGTGGGCCTGGCGACGGTCAGGCGAATCGTGCTGCGGCACGGGGGCACGGTGTCGGCCAGTGGCGCGCCCGGAGAGGGGGCCACCTTCGGGTTCACCCTGCCCAGACAGCGCTGAGGACCGTGTGGCTATGGTTTGGGTGGCAAGGTTTGGGTGGCAGGGTTCGGGCGGCGAGGCTCAGG
>JANXWI010000195.1 GCA_025351205.1 Deinococcus sp. | reverse complement strand
TTTCTCGAAGACCTTTAATATAAGCGATGATGCTATCTGAGTTTCTATGTATCTCTTCAGATATTTCTGTACCCATTCGAATTGCTTGTGCCTCGTCAATTTTTAATATTTGTATTGTCTGATTAGAGTATAGTCTAAGCTGCGAGTCATATCCGAGCCAGTGAGAATAATCTGATACAGCATTTTCAACTGCGCCTGCCTGCTGCGTGAGAGCGGTGTCAGTCTCGCTTCTCACCCCAGCTCCCCCCGGAACTGCCCCAGCACCCGCATGTCGTTGGCATAGAAATACCGGATATCGGGAATGCCGTACTTGAGCATGGCGATGCGCTCCGGCCCCAGCCCGAAGGCGAAGCCCGTCTTGCCCTCATAGATGCGCTCCCGGCCCGCCGCCTCGCGCAGATCGTCCACGGCCTTAAATACATTCGGGTGAACCATGCCGCAGCCGCCCAGCTCCAGCCACTTGCTCTCGCCGCGCGGGTTCTCCCACCACACCGAGAAGTCGGCCCCAGGCTCGGTGAAGGGGTAGTAGCTCGGCTGGAAGCGCACCTTCGCAGACGGTCCGAACAGTCCGCGCGCCATCTCGGCAATCGTGCCCTTCAGGTCGGCCATGCTGATGTGGTCGCCCACCACCAAACCTTCGAGCTGGTGAAACATGCTCTCGTGGGTGGCGTCGGTGGCCTCGTAGCGGTAGACCTTGCCCGGCACCACGATCTTCAGGGCGGGCGAGTGCGAGGCCATGTAGCGAATCTGCATCGGGCTGGTATGCGTTCGCAGCAGCCGCCCGTCCTCCAGCCAGAAGGTGTCCCACAGGTCGCGGGCCGGGTGATACCACGGGATGTTCAGGGCATCGAAGTTGTGCTGGTCGTCCTCGACCTCGTTGCCTTCGATCACCGCGTAGCCCAGGCGTTCATAGATGCCCAGCAGGTCGTCCAGAATGCGCGAGATGAGGTGCAGGCCGCCGCTGGGCAGGTTCAGGCCCGGCAGCGTCACGTCGATGGCCTCGGAAGCCAGCCGGGCGTCCAGGGCGGCGCGTTTGAGAATGGCTTCGCGGCCCGTCAGCGCCTCCTCGATGGCGGCCCGCACCGCGTTGATCTCCGCGCCTTTCGCCTTGCGCTCCTCGGGCGGCAGCTTGCCCAGCCCGCCCAGCTCCTTCGTGACCAGTCCACTTTTGCCCACGTATTTGGTTTTGACGGTCTGCAAGTCTTCTAACGTTGCCGCGCCCTGTATGGCGTCCAGTGCTTCCTGCTGCATGGTGTTTCCTTTTGAATGAATACGAATGGAAAAATCCCCGCCCAGGGTGCAGGCGGGGACGGTGCTCGGCCTAGAGTCTCAGGCCAGCACGTTCCCGGTGGAGGTAAAAAGCGAAGGTATACCCGCGTTCATGCCTCAAGGGTAGCCGGGACGCGGGGCCGGGTCAAGGTGCGTAGGCAGGCGTACTGGAAGCCGCGCTGCCCGGCGCGCTAGGCTTGAAGCGAACGGGGCGGCCCGCCGAAGACCAGGCTGCCCTGCACGGAGGTTTCCCCTGAATCTGCCCGCCCTGCACGCCTTCCTGACCGAACTGAAGTTCAACAACTCCAAGGAGTGGTTCGACGCCAACCGGGGCCGCTACCAGTCGCTGCGTCAGGAATTCATCGCGTTTATGGGGGGCGTGATTCAGGGCGTGGCCCGCACCGACCCGGCGGTGGAAGGTGTGCGGGCGCAGGACACGCTGTTCCGCATCAACCGCGACGTGAGGTTCGCCCACGACAAGTCGCCGTACAAGGCGACCTTCAGCGCGGCCATCAGCCCCGGCGGGCGGCACTCCACGCTGCCCATCTATTACCTTCAGCTGGGGGCCGACGAGTCTCTGGCGGCGGGCGGCGTGTATCAGCCCCAGCCCGCCGACCTGCGGATCATCCGCGATTACATTCAGCGCTACCCTGGCAGGGCCGACGCGCTGCTGGCCCATGAAGGGCTGGCTGAATCGTTCGGCGGGCTGAACTGGGACAGTCTACTCAAGCGCTTTCCGCAGGGCTACGGCGAGGGGTCCGAGCTGCTGAAGTTCAGGAGCTTCACGGTCAGCGCCGCCATCGACCTTGCCGCCGACCCAGCCGCCGACCTCACAGACGCGGGCGACCTGAGCGCCTTCGTGGTCCGCAAGTGCGCAGACATGCAGCCGCTGCACGCCTGGCTGCGTGAGGCGCTGGCGTACCGCAAGCCCTGATTCGGCTCAATCTTATTGGGGTTACGGTGCTAGGGTTTCACCGTTCATGCACTCGCTTCCCCAGCCCGCCACCCTGCCCGTCTCCGGCCACCTGCAACGCTGGGGCGCCCAACCGCTCAGCCTGCTGCACGAGGGGGCCGCGCTCAGCCTGGACACGGGCAAGACCTTCGCCCTCAGGCTCGGCCTGCCCGCCGTGGTCGGGTACTCGCCGGAGTGGAATCGCCGCCTGCTCACCGACCTGGACACCTTCCGCAGTGCGGGCAGCTTCAGCGCGGTGGTGCCGTATCTGGCGGGCGGTGTCATCCTGACCGACGCGGGGCACAGAGAGCGGCGGGGAGCCGTCAATCCGCCCTTCGGCAAGCGCAGCATGGAGAGCCTGCGGGAGCGGGTACGGGCCGCACTCAGGGCCGAGAAGCCGGACGCCACCTTCGACGCGCTGGCCTGGGCAGACCGCGCCGTGCTGCGGATGCTGAACGCCGCTTACTTCAGCTCCGACCTCGACGCCCACCTGCTGCACGACTTTCTTGCGCCGCTGCGTTCGCCCTTCCCGGTGCCGGCGATTCCGCGCCCGCTTCTGTTCGCCCGCATGAACAGAGCGCTGGACGAGCTGGCCCGGCAGCGGCTGACACAGGGCGGCGACGACCTGCTGTTCCACCTCGCCCGCTGGCCCGGCGGGGTGCGCGAGGCCCGCATCAGCCTGGCCGCCGGACACGACACCACCACCCACACGCTGGCCTGGGCGGTGTGGCATCTGGCCGAACACCCGGAATGGTTCCGCGAGGACGGCCTGAAATCGGTGATCAAAGAAACCCTGCGCCTGTATCCGCCCGGCTGGATGGGCAGCCGCCGCCTGTCGCGCGATGTGCAGTGGCAGGGGCACACGGTTCCGAAAGGGGCGCTGGCGCTGTACAGCCCGTACCTGAGTGCCCGCGACCCGCAACTCTGGGACGCGCCCGAGGCCTTTAAACCGGAGCGCTGGGAGCACAATCCGCCCGCCTGGGCCTACCTGCCGTTTGGTGGCGGCGAGCGGCTGTGTCTGGGGATGCATCTGGCGAACCTGATGCTGGAGGAGGCGCTGGCGTATCTGCTGGAAGTCGCGCCAGGGCTGCGTGCGTTGCGCGGCGATCCTACGCCCAGACCGGGGGTGACGCTGGGGCCTGCCGGGCCTTTAATGGTGAGACTTTCACCTGTTCCCACGCCGCGTACATCTGGCGGTGCTACACCTGTACCATGAAAAATCTGCTGCCCATCGCTGTTTCGGCGCTTCTGCTAGCCGCCTGTGCTCCCAGTTACGCGCCCTACTCGGTCAAGCCCGACGCCGATCTGTCGTGCAGCGACATCCGGGGTGAACTGGCCCGCGCCCGAAGCGCCAGCGACGAGGCCACCAGAAACCGGGGCCTGAGCGCCCAGAATGTCGCCTGGGCGGTGTTTTTTCTGCCGGGCGTGGTTGCCAACGAGTACACCAACGATCAGGTGCAGCGCAAGGCCAGCGAGCGCATCGGGACGCTGAACCGGCTGTACAGCGCCAAACGCTGCTGAGATCAGGCCGCCAGCACGCTTTCACACGGTCCATCCGCCCCTCGCCGTCTAGACTTCTTCCATGAATTCAGATGGGCAGGCCACAAACGGGCAGGACGTTCTTATCGTCGGGGCGGGGCTGGCGGGGCTGGCGCTGGCCCGTGAGCTGACGCGGGCCGGGCGGCGCGTGACGGTGCTCGACAAGTCGCGGGGCGTGTCGGGGCGCAGCAGCACCAAGCGGCTGGAGAACGAGATCAAGATCGACCACGGCGCACGCTTCTTCACGGCGCGGCAGCCGCAGACGCTGAAGTTCGTGCAGGAGGGCCTGGAGGCGGGCTGGCTGGCCGAGTGGACGCGCAGCATTCCCAGGTGGGAAGCGGGCACGGTGACGCAGGAGGGCGGCGGCCACCCGCGCTACGTGCCGCCTGCCGGAATGAGCACGCTGGGCCGCGAACTGGCGCGGGAACTGAACGTGCAGACCGAGGCGCAGGTCACGCGCCTGAGCAGGGTAGAGGGGGGCAGGGAAGGCGGCGGCTGGCAGGCCGAGTGTCAGGATGGGAAGGTGTTCCAGGCCGCTGCGGTGGTGCTCAATATTCCCGCGCCGCAGATCGGGCCGCTGCTGGCCGGAACGGATGTGGACGTTTCTCCGTTCCGGGCGGTGCAGATCGACCCCTGCTGGGCGGTGGGCGCGGTGCTGAACACCGACGTTCAGGGCGCAGACTGGCCCGC
>JANXWI010000187.1 GCA_025351205.1 Deinococcus sp. | reverse complement strand
TGGCCCAGTGGGCTGGCTGATCAGCGCGGGCGGCAGCTTTCCGGTGGACCGCAGCAGGAACGACCTGGGGGCCATCCGCAACGCGCTCAGGGTCTTGCAGGCGGGGGGCACGCTGGGCATCTTTCCGGAGGGCACGCGCGGTGGGCAGGAACTTCAGGGCGGCACGGCGCTGCTGGCGCTCAAGGGCAAGGCCCCCATCACGCCGGTGTGGCTGAAGCTGGAAGGCAGAACCTGGATCGCCCGCTTCGGCGCGCCGATAGAACCCACGGGCAGCGTCAAGGAGCTGACCGAGACCATCGGCGCGGCCCTGGACCAGCTCGGGCAGTTGGGGTAAAACTCCTCAGCCCAGCGTTTCGGTGAGCCAGTCTCCCCCGCCCGGTTCACGTCCCAGCTGGCGTTCCAGCGTGCCAGCCAGCCAGGGCAGCGCGTCTTGCGGCAGCGAGTAGGGGTCGAACCAGCCGACCTCGCTGCATTCCGAGACGGCCTGCGCCTCGCCCTGCCAGTCTGTGGCCAGAAAAAAGAAATCTGCGCCCCGCACCCCGGCGTCCACGTAACGGGCCATGCCGAGCAAGGTCAGTGCCCAGGCGTCCACTGTCAGGCCCACCTCTTCGAGCGTCTCGCGGGCGGCGGCCTGGGCCAGCGTCTCGGTGTCTTCCACGTGGCCTCCGGGCAGACCCCACAGGCCGGTGCCGTAGCTGCCGGTGCGGCGGCCCAGCAGCACCTGTCCGCCTGGGCGGCGGAGAATCAGCCAGCTGACGAGGTGGAAGAGGTCAGGCATCAGGGGCAGTGTATGTCGCCGGGCACATTCGGGAGGCCGGGGCGCGCTACACTTCGCCTGCGTCACCGGGGGTGCCCGCCGTGCTACCAAGCGCCGGGCTGAGAACATACCCCAGGAACCTGAACCGGGTCATACCGGCGGAGGGAGCGTGGCCGCCGCACCAGCACACATCGAGAGCTGGGCGGGCGTATCCACCCCTTTTGTTGACGCAAAGGGGAGCTGCATGAAGAAGATGGTTTTGGCAGGATTGATGGCGCTGATCTCAGCTGCGTCCGCCCAGAATGTGCCTACACTCACGGTCATTACGCACGACAGTTTCGACCTGGACAAGAAGCTGATCGCAGGCTTCGAGGCCGCCAACCACGTGCGCGTGCGCCTGATCCGGGGCGGCGACGCGGGCGAGATGCTCAACAAACTGATCCTGAGCAGGGCCAACCCGATTGCCGACGTGGTGTACGGCCTGGACAACACGCTGCTGCCACGCGCCGAGGCGGCGGGCCTGCTGACGCCCTACACCAGCCCGGCGAGCAGGAAGGTTCCGGCGCAGGACCGGCTCGGGCCGCTGCTGTCCACGGTGGACACCGGCTACGTGGCGCTCAACTACGACAGGGCGTATTTCGCGAAGGCCGGGTTGAAGCTGCCTGCCAGCCTGGATGAACTGAAAACGCCTGCATACGCCCGGCTCACGGTGGTCGAGTCGCCCGCCACCTCCAGCCCCGGCGCGGCCTTTTATCTGGCCACCGTGCAGGAACTGGGTCAGGACGGCGCGCTTGTCTGGTGGCGCAGCGCCCGCCAGAACGGCATGAAGGTCACGCGCGGCTGGTCGCAGGCGTACAACCAGGACTTCTCGCTGTACGGCGGCAGGTATCCCATCGTGCTGAGCTACGCCAGCAGCCCCGCCGCCGAGGTGTTCTACAGCGAGGGCAAACTGAAGGACGCGCCCAGCGGCAACCTCTTTCTGCCCGGCAGCAGCTTTCTGCAACTTGAGGGCGTTGGCATCCTGAAGGGCAGCAGGCAGCCCGCCCTGGCCCGCAGGTTCGTGGACTTCATGCTCAGCGGCCCGGTGCAGGCCGACTTCCCGACCCGCATGTGGGTCTACCCCAGCGTGACGGGCGTGAAGCTGGCCGAGGTCTGGAAGTTTGCCCAGCAGCCAGACGTGAAGCTGGCCCCGGCGGCGCTGCTGAGCCGTGCCCAGGCGCTGACCGACCTCTGGGTGACCGAGGTACTACGGAAATAAGGCCGGAAACAGGCGTGTCAGGCGAACGGCGAAGCGGGCCGGGCAGGCGGACGACCCTGCTGCTGGCCGCGCTGCCACTGCTATTCCTGGCCGCCTTTCTGCTGCTGCCACTGTTGCGGGTGCTGGGGATCGGCGGGGCCAGCCTGGGGATTCTGGGCCAGCCCTACTTCCAGGGGCGGCTGCTGTGGACCTTCTGGCAGGCCGCCCTGACAGCGGTGCTGGCGCTGATCATCGGCGGGCCACTGGCCTACCTGCTGGCCCGCTACCATCTGCCGGGCAAGGGACTGCTGCTCCGGCTGCTGCTGCTGCCCTTCGTGACGCCCACCCTGGTCGCGGCGCTGGGCCTGCTGAGCCTCTTCGGGCCGCGCGGGCTGACGGGCCTGGACCTGTCCGAGACGCCCACCCTGACCTTGCTGGGCAACCTGTTCTTCAACCTGCCGCTGATGGTCCGGCTGGGCTACGCCGGGTTTCTGCGGGTGCCGCCCAGCCTGAACGCGGCGGCCCGCACGCTGGGGGCTTCGGGCTGGCGGGCGGCGCTGGGCGTGTCGATACCGCTGGCGTGGCCTGGGCTGGCGGCGGGTGCAGTGCTGGTGTTTCTGTACAGCGCCCTGAGTTTCGGGCTGCCGCTGCTGCTGGGCGGCGAGAGGTACGCCACGCTGGAGGTGGAGATCTACACCCTGACCGCCTACCAGCTGAGATTGCCGGAAGCCAGCGCCCTGATCCTGGTGCAGTTGAGCGTCACGCTGCTGGCAACAGTTTTGTATCTGCGCCTGGCAGGGGGCGCGGGCGCAGGCGTCGCCGTTGCCCGCACGCTGCCCCGGCCCCGTGGCCGGGCGGCGCTCGCCACCTACGGACTGACGGGTCTGGTGCTCGTTCTGTGCTTCGCGCCGCTGCTGGCGGTGGCGCTGCGGAGTGTCAGCGGGCGGGCGGGACCGACGCTGGCGTTCTGGCAGGGGCTGTTTTCGTCGGAGCTGGGCAATAATGGGCCTTCACTGGGCCTGATGCTGGGCAACACCCTGCGCTTCGCCCTGCTGACGCTGCTGTGTTCGCTGCTGCTAGGCGGGCTGCACGCGCTGGCGGCCTTCCGCTCACGCTCCCGCCTTCTCGATCTGCTCAGCCTGCTGCCACTGATGGTCTCTCCGGTCAGCCTCGCGGTGGGCTACCTGCTGCTGTACCCAGGCCTGCGGGCCGAGTTGCCGCTGCTGATCGCCGCCTACAGCCTGCTCGCCACGCCGCTGATCGTGCGCAGCGTGCTTCCGGCGCTGCGGGCCGTGCCCGTGCAGGTACAGCAGGCCGCCCGGACGCTGGGGGCCAGTCCCGTCACCCTGTGGCGCACCGTCATGCTGCCCAGCGTGCTTCCGGCGCTGCGGGGCGGAGCGGCGCTGTCGCTCGCCACGGTGCTGGGCGAGTTCGCGGCCACGCTGGTGCTGACCCGCCCGGAGTGGGCCACCCTGAGCACCGGCATGTACGAGCGTCTGGGCCGCCCCGGAGAGCAGAATCTGGGTGAAGCCTGCGCCCTGGCGACCCTGCTGATGCTTCTCGCTCTGGCCGTGTTTGGCGTGCTGGACGGCGGAAAGGGGGAGGTGATTTGACACAAATCGCAATTGAAACTGGTGGTCTACGCATTCAGCAGTTCACCACTTTCCACCACATGCGCGAATTCTCTATCCAGGCTCGCCAGATGAATGTCATGAATGTCCTGCGCCAGATACGTCCGTCCGTCACTGCCCTGGCGGTCAAAGGTCGCGGTCGCGTCCTGTACAAGCCACACCTCGAAGCCGAGGTTGCCAGCCATCCGGGTCGTGGTAGACACACAATGGTCTGTCGTCAGGCCAGCGATGACCAATTTGTTGATGCCAGCAGTACGCAGCTGTTCTTCGAGCGCCGTGCCTATGAACGCACTGTTCACGTGCTTGACAATCACAAGTTCACCAGGGAGCGGCTGGAGAAGCCTCTGAAATTCAGCGCCCGCCTGACCAGACCGCAGAGGAGAATCGGCTTCCAGCGAAAGGTGCTGGACATGGTACACGGGAGCCTGAACAGCCCGCCACGCCCACAACAACTCCGCAGCCCGCTCCTCTGCATGTGGGTTGTTGCGCCGACCCCAGCGTGGGTCTCTGAACCCTTCCTGCATGTCGATCAGGATCAGTGCTGCCGCGCTTGGAAAGGATGTCACCATGCTCCATAGTTTAGCGCGATGACCGAACTGCTCTTCGAAGCGACGAATCTCTCAAAAGCTTACGCCGAAACGCCCGCCGTGCAGGACGTGTCGTTCACGCTGGAAGCGGGCGAGACCCTGGCGCTGCTCGGCCCTTCCGGCTGCGGCAAATCGACCCTGCTGCGGCTGATCGCTGGCCTGGAGCACCCC
>JANXWI010000173.1 GCA_025351205.1 Deinococcus sp. | reverse complement strand
GCGTCCTTGGTCAGAGCGGTAGGGGGGCTAAAAGAACCGTCAAGCGCTGCGCTATGTGCAAGGCACGTCGGCTCATCCGGCGGGGTATCGACCCTGGTTTCACGCATCTGGAAGGCGGGCTGAAAAGCCGCCGCCGAGCTGCCCAGAACAGCGTGCAGCACGGGATATTCTCATCCGACAGATGGATAGAAACGGGGGGCACAGCGCCCACACACAGAGGATCACCCTCAGACGCCACGTTCGCAGGCCAGGCGTTCCAGACGGTTCAGAACAGGATTCGGCGGCGGCTTGGATTCAGTGGCTCCTTGGATTCAGTGGCCCATGTTCATGCCGCTCCCCGCCGCAGGCAGCCCCGCTGGCACAGGCGCGCCCCGTTCACGCAGCATCCGGGCGATCAGGGCAATCTCGGCGGTCTGAGAAGCCACGATGGCGCGGGCCAGGGTCTGCACCTGCGGCACGCCCGAGTTCATCCCGGATCGGGCCATCAGTACGCCGCCCCGGTGGTGCTGGAGCATCAGGCGCAGGTATCTGGTTTCGGCCTGCGGGGCGGGCAGCGTGCTTAGCGAGAGCACGTCGGCGTCACTGGCCATGCCCATCGCCGCGCGGTCCATGCCCGCCATCGGGGCTTCACGGCCTGCGAACGGCAGCTTCCAGATGTCGAGCCAGCCGCCCATCTGCCCGGTCTGGGCTTCCTGGGTCACGGCGATGTCCTGGGCCAGCAGCCGCACCGGGGCCGACACGGGCCGCTCCAGAATCCGCATACTCAGGTCCACGGCCTGGGTGTGGTGCAGCCGCATGTCGCGGGCAAAAATCACGGCGGGGCTGCCCTCCTGGGGCGGACGGGCCGCCAGCCACAGGGCCAGTCCGGCGAGGGCCAGCACCCCGCCCAGCAGGGCCAGTACCCAGGACCACACGCCCGTTCTGGCTCTGGAGACGGGCAACAGGTTCATTCGCATCGGGCGGGCGTTCGCCGTGTCAGTGTGTTCAGGGGCGGCACCTACTGGGTCTCGGTGGTCGAGTACGGTCCGTCGCAGGCCGCGCCGCGCTCCGGGGTGGTCGGTCCCTGCTCGTAGGTGCTCAGGAAGGTCTTCAGGCGGGCGTCGTCTGCACTCTTGAGGGCCAGCTGGGCGTTCCAGGCGCTCGCCATGATGGGCGCACTCAGGCCAGGATACGGTGAGAGCAGCGTATAGCTGCGGCCCGCCACTGCCGCCTTGAGTTTGGCGAGGTCGGCGGCGGGCAGCGTGGGCTGGTAGGTGATCCAGACCGCGCCGTGTTCCATGCTGTGAACCGCGTACTGGTCGTAGAGCGGCTGATCGTAGACGCCGCACTTCTGCCAGCGCGGGTTGTGCGGCCCGCCCGCCGGGGGAAGGCTGGCGTACTTGATCTGCCCCTCGCGGTGCTCGCCACTGGTGTACTTGAAGGTCTTGAGGCCGTCTATCGGGCCGCTCTTGGAACAGGCGGCCAGAACCAGAGGAGCGGCCAGGAGCAGGCACAGCGTCGCGGAAGGTTTCATGTTGTCCCATTATGGCAAGACTGGACCGGATATGCCCGGGAGCTGTGTCCCTGAGTCAACCTGTCGCTGCGGCAACCGTGTCCCTGTATCGACTCCTTCCCTGCATCAACTCCTTCTCAGGGCAACACCGTGCCACCGAACACTGCCTGTTTCCGGCCCGGTTCTCACCAGACTCTCGTGAAGCTGACATGCCGCTGCTAGACTGCCCGCATATGAAACTGCGCGGCGCTCTGGGTGGCCTGAACCTGCTGATCGAAGCCGCCGACACGCCCGAATCGCTGCTGGGAACCCTGTCTGCCCACCGCGAGATGCTGTCCGGGAAGGTGACCGTGGAACTGGCCGCCGACGCCGACCCGGAAACCCTGGAGGCGGCCTTTCAGGCGGTGCGCTCGGCGGGCGGGGAACTGGGCCGGGTGCGCGGGGCACGCGAGCACGCCCGGAGTACGGGCGAGGGCCACGAGGCCAACGCGCCCGTCCTGATGGTCAGAACTCCGGCGGCCCTTCTTCCGGGCAGCCCGGCCCCCGACAGCGGACGCACCGAGATCTTGCAGCACGGCCTGCGGGCGGGTTTCCGGGGCGAGTACCGGGGCAGCGTGGTGGTGCTGGGCGACGTGAATCCGGGGGCCGAATTGATCGCCGCCGGAGACGTGATCGTGATGGGGGCGCTGCGCGGGGTGGTGCACGCCGGGGCGGGCGGGCGAGAGAGCGCCATCGTGTACGCCCGCCCGATTGCCAGCGCCCAGATTCGGATTGCTGGCGCGGTGGCCCGCAGCGCCGACGACAACAGCCTGGGGGCCATGCGCCGCAGCCAGGAGCGTCCGGAGGCCGAACTGGCGAGGTTGCAGGACGGCGTGATCCAGATCGAGTCGTACCAGCCGCAGCGGAGCTAGGAGACTGGAGCGTTCTGTCGTCACGTCGCCCCCTCACCCCGCTGCTGACGCAGCGCCCCTCTCCCGCAAGGGGCGAGGGGGGAAGACACTTCTACTTCAGCTCGTATCCAGCCGCCTTCCAGGCGTTGAAGCCGCCCTGCAACTCGCGCACGTTGGTGTAGCCCTTTCTGTTCAGCGTCTGGCGGGCCTCGGCGCTCATGGTGCCCGAACGGCAGTACAGCACGATGTTCGCCTTCCTGTCGGCGGGCAGCTCCCTGCTCTGGCCGATGGTGTCGTACGGGATGCTCAGGTCGGTTCCGGCAATGTGACCCTCGTAGGGAACGTGCACGTTGATTAATACGAAGTTTTTCTTCGTGAACGCCTGCCGGAGCTGAGCGGGCGTCAGGAAGGGGTTCTGGATGGCAGCGGCAGCCGGGGCGGCCAGCAGGGCGGGGGCCGTCATCAGAACGGCGTAAAGCATGGCGCGGCGCGGGTTCATACTCCAGTGTACGGCGGCGTGCAGCACGGCAAACGTGCCTGGAACAGCAAGTCCTGGCCCACGTGGGGTATACTGAACCCAGAAATCCTCGGACGAGAGGTGGGAGTGTTTCCCACCTTTTTTCGTGGAGGAGGTGAAAGACCCGCCCCAGGCGAGACAATTTATGACAGACCAGACAGCCCACAACCCAGACCGCCACAACTCAGACAATCCAGACAACCCAAGTTCAGAACAGACAGAGTTAGACCAGCTCGGTACAGACATGCTGGACACCGACGACGCCTTCACCAGAAGCGTGGACGGTGCCGATACGGATACGGCCCGTCCGGACAGCCCGGTTCAGGCCATCGCCGGGCGGACACAGCCCGGTTCGGCCAGCAATTTGCAGCAGCTCGCCGCCGCCGTGCTCGCACCGCTGGGCTACGAGCTGCTGGAAGTGCAGGTGCAGAACCCCGGCAAGCGGCCCACGGTGGTCGTCCGCATTGACCGCCACGACGAGCAGCCGGTGTCGATTGAAGACCTGGCGAAGGCCAGCCGCGCGGTGGGCACGGAGTATGACCGCACTGACCCGATCACGGGCGAGTACCGCCTGGAACTGGAGTCTCCGGGGGCCAAGCGCCCGCTTCTTCGGCTACGCCACTTCGAACGCATGCTGGGCCTGAAAGCACGCGTGCGCGGCGACGGCCACAGCTTCACCGGCCCGATTGTCAGCGTTGGCGAGAACACCGTGACCTTCGGGACTCCGGACGGAGAAGTGACCCTGAAGATCGGGCAGTTTCAGGCCAATCTGGCCGAGTTTCCCAGCGAACACCGCTGAAAAAGGCTTGTAGCCAGTGGCGTGTGGTCTGTAGGAACAACCGAGTCAACTTGCTTCATCGACAGGTATTGGCCTTCCCCACAAGCTACGAGCCACACGCGACAAGCTCCCAAACAAAAGGAAGTGAGATGACCCAGTCCGATATTCCCAATTTTGCCGAGGCGCTGCGTGAGGTCGCGCAGCTCCGGAACATCAATGAGCTGGCACTGATCGAGGCCTTCGAGCAGTCGCTGTCTCAGGCCTACACCCGCAACGTCGAACCCGACAAGCGCGTGGAAGTTCACCTCGATCCCGAGAGCGGCGAACTCGAAGTGCTGATCGTGCGCGAGGTCGTCGAGAAGGTGGAAGACGAGAACGTGCAGATTTCCCTGGCCGACGCGCTGGAACTCGACCCGGAAGTCGAGATCGGCATGGAGATGGAGTTTCCTGTCGATCAGGAGAAGTTCTCGCGCATCGCCTTGCAAGCCGCCAAGCAGACCCTGACCCAGAAGATGCGCGAGACCGAGCGCAACCTGGTGTTCAACGAATACAAGGACAAGGAAGGGCAGGTGATCAACGCCACCGTTGTGCGGATGGACAACAAGCAAAACTACTTCGTGGAACTGGGCAGCGGCGAGGCCATTTTGCCCCCCCGTGAGCAGATTCCCGGTGAGCGGCTGCTGAACGGCAACCGGGTCAAGGTCTACCTGAAAGAGGTCCGCAAGACGCCCAAGGGGCCGACCATCCTGGCGAGCCGCGCCGACGAGAGACTGCTCGACTACCTGCTCAAGCAGGAGATTCCGGAGGTCGCCAACGGCGTGGTCGAGATCAAGGCCATCAGCCGCGAGGCCGGGCAGCGCAGCAAGGTGGCGGTGTACTCGCACAACAGCAATGTGGACCCCATCGGGGCCTGCATCGGGCACCGGGGCAACCGCATCCAGGCGGTGACCGGAGAGCTGGGCCGCGAGCGCGTGGACGTGATCTTGTGGGACGCCAACACCCGCGAGTTCATCCGCAACGCGCTGAGTCCGGCCAAGGTGGGCTTCATCGAGGTCAACGCCGATACCGGCGAGGCCGCCGTGACGGTCACGAGCGACCAGCTCTCCCTGGCCATCGGCAAGGGCGGGCAGAACGTGCGGCTGGCGGCCAAGCTGACCGGCTTCAAGATCGACCTGCGCGAAACCCAGGCGGTGTCCGACCTCGACGCCGCGATGCAGCAGGCCATGCAGGACGAGGCCGGCGGCAACGAGACCAGCAGCAGCGCCAAGAGCGCCTTCGACGCGCTGTTCAAGGACGCCAAGAGCGTGGCGACGGCCTCGCCCGACGGCACCCAGGATATTCAGGAATAGATCGTGAGCGTCGGCCTGCCCTCCCCCTCCCCAACTGAGGCCGCAAGCCCCGGTAAAGGGAAACACAGCCCGGAACGCAGCTGTGTAGCCTGCCGCCGGAAGCGCCCCCAGGGTGAGTTTGTGCGGCTGAGCAAGGTGGCAGGCATGTGGGCGGTGCAGAGCGGTCACCGGACCGGGCGAGGCAGCTACCTGTGTGCCGATACCCCCGCCTGCTGGGCTGAGAAGCGCCTGAGACGGGCGTTTGGGGCGCAGGCGGCCAGTCTCAGTGCCCACCTTCAGACCTGTTCACCGAATCAAGGCGCGTCCCGGCCCACACCTTCCCCTCTGCCGCCGATATCCGTTTCGTCCTCTGGAGAAGCAGTGTTGACCGGCCCCACCCCTCAGACCATGCAGTAACCACCATCAGCACCGTAACCACCATCAGCACCGTTCCCGCCGCACGCAGGCGGGCCTCACCGGAGGTGAGTATGTCGAAAGTTCGAATCTATACCCTGGCCAAAGACCTTGGCGTGGAAAATCAGAAGCTGCTGGAAATTCTGGACAGCCTGGGCGTGGCCTACAAAAGCGTGTCCAGCACCCTGGACGAGGACACCGTCGAGAGCATCAAGGGCATTCTGGTCTCCGAAGGCGGCACCACGCCTGCCCAGGCCGAGGCCGCACCCGCCGAAGCAGTCGTCACTGAAGCTGTATCCACCGAAGCCGCACCCGCCCCTGCCGTGAAGGCCGGACCTGCAAAGCCCCAGGCCAGGCAGGCCACCCCCAAGGATGACGTGACCCCACCCGCTCCAGCCGCCCCCGTACCCACGCCCGCCGCGCAACCCGTGGCCACTCAGCCCGCTGCCACCACTCCAGCGGCCTCAGCGCCTTCCGCCGTCGCCGTGGCAGAAGTCCCGGTTGTACAGGCCCCCGCCCGCGAACTGCCGCACCGCTCGCCCGTCGTGACCATCATGGGACACGTGGACCACGGCAAGACCTCGTTGCTCGACTACATCCGCAAGACCAAGGTGGCGGCCAAGGAGGCGGGCGGCATCACCCAGCACGTCGGCGCCTTCGAGGCCATGACCAGCAAGGGGCGCATCGTCTTTATTGATACGCCGGGCCACGAGGCCTTCACCACCATCCGGGCGCGCGGGGCCAACGTGGCCGACATCGCCATCATCGTGGTGGCCGCCGACGACAGCATCATGCCGCAGACCCGCGAGGCGATTGCCCACGCGCAGGCCGCCAAGGTGCCGCTGATCGTGGCGATCAACAAGATCGATCTGCCGCAGGCCGATGTCGATAGGGTCAAGACCGACCTGACGATGGTGAATCTGGTGCCAGAAGACTTCGGCGGCGACACGGTGGTGGTTCCGGTCAGCGCCAAGACCGGCGAGGGCGTGGAAGACCTGCTGGAGTACATCAGCCTGACCGCCGAACTCGAAGACCTGCGGGCCGACCCCCAGGGCGAGTTTTCGGGCGTGGTGATCGAGAGCAAGGTGGACCGCCAGTCGGGCGTGCTGGCCACCGTGATGGTGCAGCAGGGCACGGTGCACGTGGGCGACTTTCTGGTGGTGGGCGAGACCTACGGCAAGATCAAGGCCATGACCGACACGCTGGGCGGGCGCATCAAAAGTGCCGGTCCCAGCACCCCGGTGCAGATTCTGGGCTTCTCCGAGGCCCCGGTCAGCGGCGACAAGGTGGCGAGCGCGAGCAACGAGCACACCGCCCGCGACAAGGTGGCCGTGCGCGTCGATACCCGCCGCACCGTGGAGGAAGCCCGCGCCCAGCGCAAGCTGAGCTTAGAAGAGATGATGGGCAGCCTGGTCGAGATTCGTGAGGTCAACCTGATCCTGCGCGCCGACACCCAGGGCAGCGTGGAGGCCATTCAGGGCATCCTGGCCAAGCGTCAGAGCGAGGAAGTGAAGCTGAACGTGATGCTGGCCGGCATCGGCGCGCCCACCGAGGGCGACGTGCTGCTGGCGAGCACCGCCGAGGCCACCATCCTGTGTTTCAGCGTCACCGCCAGCGCCCCGGTCAAGAAGGTGGCCGAGCAGCAGGGCGTGGACCTGAAGAGCTACCGTATCATCTACGAACTGATCGACGAGGTCGAGAGGCTCATCAAGGGCAACATCGAGCCGGTCTTCGAGGAGCAGTACCTGGGCCGCGCCGAGGTGAGGATGCTGATCAAGCACCCCAAGAGCGGCACCATCGCCGGGTCGTACGTCACCGACGGGTCGTTCAAGCGCAACGCCAAGGCCAAGGTCACGCGCGGCAAGGCGGTGGTGTACGAGGGGACCATCGTGGGCCTCAAGCGCTTCAAGGACGACGTGCGCGAGGTCAAGACCGGCTTCGAGTGCGGCATCAACCTGGACTGGAACGATGTGCTGGAGGGCGACATCATCGAGGCCAGCGAGATGGTCGAGGTCGTGCAGGCCTAAGCGTTCAGGCCATCAGCTTCAGGACGTTCAGAGCGCCGCTTCCCGGATTGGGGGGCGGCGCTTTTTTTGATTACAGGCTCAGGAGAGCGGTTTCCCGGCCAGCCATCTGCGCCTGGGCCGCCGCCACCAGTTCCTCCGTCTGCCCCTGCCATTCGGTGAGTCCGAAGGCCGGAGCAAAGCCGAGTGCCCGGTTGATGCCCAGCATGGCGGCGTTGCTGTCGGCGTTGCCCGTTCGCATCCATTTTCCCTCAGGGTTATGCTCCGGCAGATCGAGCAGCACGGCGGCCTTAAGCCACTTGCCCAGCCCCTGCCCCCGGTGTTCTGGGCGAACTCCGGTCGCGCCCTGAAACATCAGGACCGCCCGCTCCGGGTGCCAGAAGACCTCGGTATAGCCCACCAGTTCGCCGCTGGGCAGGTGTTCAGCGGCATACAACAGCCGTTTCTCGCCGCTGGCCTCCATCACCTTCTGCCGACTGGCGACCATTGAGGGCGTGACCTTCCAGTCGTCGAAG
>JANXWI010000090.1 GCA_025351205.1 Deinococcus sp. | reverse complement strand
GTGGACATGAGAAAGCATTGTAGGCGAGGGAAGTATTGCCGGGAGGGGAACTGCCGGGGCGGGCGTGACCCATGATCCTCGACCACGCGTGCCTGATCCCACGTCTCTCTGACCTCACGTGTCGATCACACCGGTCCTGTCAGCCCCGCTGCTCCGGATGTACTGTGCTCCGCGCCCTACCCCTCCCGGCAGTGGGCTGTTAGCATGCAATGTTTTGAGAGCCGCCGCTGTCCAAGAGACCGGCGCGGCTGTCTGCCCCACGGAGGAAGCGCCATGACGGCCAGCACGCTGTTCCCACAACTTTTGCAGGACGACGGCCCGGTCTACCCAGCGCCCGTGAAAAGCGTGGAGCCGGGCAGTCCGGCTGACCGCGCGGGCGTGCGCCCTGGCGACCTGCTGCTGCGTGTCAACGGCGCGGCCCTGACCGACGTGCTGGCCTACCGCCACGCGCTCCAGGTGGGCGTGGCGACTTTGCAGATGTCGCGCCCACTTGGAGCCGTGCAGCAGGTGATGGGGTTCGTGCCGCAGGATCATCACGTGACAAAGCAGGGCGAAGGCGAGCTGACCTACAGCTTTCAGGTCGAGTGGGAAGACCCTGGCCTCGACTTCGAGGAGGTGCTGTTCGACGGTATCCGCAAGTGCGCCAACAAGTGCGACTTCTGCTACGTGCACCAGATGCCCAGGGGCTTTCGCAAGAGCCTGTACGTGATGGATGACGATTACCGCCTGTCGTTTCTGTACGGCAGTTTCGTGACGCTCACCAACCTGACGGAGGGTGACGTGCAGCGCATCCTGAACGAGAACCTGTCGCCGCTGTACGTGTCGGTGCATGCCAGCAACCAGGAGCTGCGCCAGGACCTGATGAAGTGGTGGAAGCTGAAGGTCAAGGACGTGGCCGTCACGCAGATTCAGGACATGATCGAGCGGCTGGAAAGCATCGACCTGTACACCCAGATCGTGCTGCTGCCGGGCCGCAACGACGGCGACCACTTCGACGAGACGCTTCAATACCTGACCTCGCGCCCCAACGTCATTTCGGCGGCGGTGGTGCCCATCGGCCTGACCGACCACCGCAAGAACCTGCCCGACGTGCGGGTGTTCACGAAGCCCGAAGCTCAGGACGTGCTGAACCGGGCCAACGTCTGGCGCAGGAAGATGCTGGCCGAGCGCGGTACCCGCTTCATCTTCCCGAGCGACGAACTGTACCTGCTGGCGGGCGAGGCGCTGCCGACAGAAGAGGAATACGAGGGCTTCCCGATGCTGGAAAACGGCGTGGGCATGATCCGCGACTTCCTGCACGAGCCTCTGCCCGAGCTGCCCGCCCGCCTGCCCGTTCCCACGAAGGTCATCCTGGCCACCGGACTGCTGTTCGCCGAGAGCCTGGATCTGGCCATTGCGCCGCTGCGGGCCATTGAAGGGTTGGACATTGAGGTGCGGGCCGTCGAGAACAAGACCTTTGGCAAGGTGACCACGGTGGCGGGCCTGCTGACCGGGCGTTGTTTCCGGCACGCCGTGGCCCAGGGCGAGGCCGACCTGCTGATCGTGCCGCCCACCACGCTGCGCTACGGCACCGAGTTGATGCTCGACAACATGAGCCTCACCGAGCTGGGCGAGGACCTGAAGATGGCGGTGCGTTCCGGCGGCAGCACCCTGGGCGAACTGGCCCGCGTGATCTTGCAGGGCGCGGCCAGCAGCGGCCCGCAGTTCGGCATGAGCGCCCACGCCGTGAAAGACGTGTCCGGGGCAGACACGAGCGGGCGCAGTCAGGCCTGAACAGGTGGCACGGTGAACATGGCGTTCATGGCAAGGATTCCCTGCCCGTGTCCATGAATTTCTGGGAAATGCCTAGACAGCTTTTCCTGAAAGCCTTTCATTAAGTCTTTATGTAGTGTAACAATGCTTACATGCTAAACGGATTCCGAGATTTCATCCTGCGCGGCAACGTCGTCGATCTGGCTGTCGGTGTGGTCACGGGCGCGGCCTTCGCGGCCCTGATCGCTGCTTTCACCGCCGCCTTCCTGACGCCCCTCATCAGCCTGGTCACGGGTGGCGGCAAGGTGGGCGGCGCTTTTACCTTGAACGGCGTCTCTTTTCCCTATGGCCTGTTCATCGGGGCGATCATCACCTTTCTGCTGACCATGGCGATCATCTACTTCGCCGTGGTGGTGCCCATGACCGCCGCCGTCAACCGCCTGAAGCGTGAAGACAAGCCCGCCGAGGCGCAGCCCAGCAACGAAGAGAAGCTGCTGGTCGAGATCCGCGACGCCCTGCGGAGCCGGTAAATACAGTCGCCCTGCGGAGCTGATAAACACAGTCGCCCTGCGGAGCTGATAAGAGCCTATCCGGAAAATATGATCTACTGATGTTCAGTGACGACGACACAACCCCATCAAGACCAAATCAACGATCAGGACACGCTCTGGGAAGTGTCAGATGAACTCTGGATTCGTTTAGCCCCTGTCTTGATGATCGACAAACCGAGAAAGAAGAGCGGGCGTCCCGCACGGGACGCCCGCTCCATCTTCAACGGGCTGATCTGGCTGGCCCGGACCGGAAGTCAGTGGAGCCAGCTTCCCCGCCGATACGGCCCGAAATCTACCGTCCACGAACGGTTCTGTGCCTGGGTAGAACACGAATGCCTGCGCGCGGCGTGGGCCATCGTGCTCGAAGAGTACGACCAGGAACTGGGGATCGACTGGGAATGGCAGGCCGCCGACGGGAGCATGGTCAAAGCCCCGTTGGGAAAAAGGGGGGCGCTGGTGCGCCGGAAGCCACGGGCAGCAACCCCACCGACCGAGGCAAAGCCGGATGTAAACGCACACTGCTGACCGACGCCAAAGGCATCCCGCTCTCGGTGGTGCTGTGCGGAGCCAATCGTCATGACAGCAAGATGTTGATGGACGTCCTGGATGCCGTTGTGGTCGCTGTTCCTGCTCCTCAGGAGCAGGAACA
>JANXWI010000026.1 GCA_025351205.1 Deinococcus sp. | reverse complement strand
GTGACCGGCAATTTTGCTGACTGGAACCGCTGGGCCGACCTTCACCGCATCACGGTGCCGACGCTGCTCTCGGTCGGAAGGCACGACTCGATGAATCCAGGCGACATCGAGGAGATGGGCCGCCTGATGCCGAATGCCCGCGTCTCCATCTGCGAGAACGGCAGCCACCTCAGCATGTGGGACGACGCCCAGACCTACTTCACGGCGCTCAAAGACTTTCTGCGTGACGTGGAAGACGGCAGCTTCACGGCGCAGCAACCGGGGTAGACCCGCGCCGCCGCCGTTCCAGAACCAGCTTCGTCCGCTCATCCCCAGAGGTCACCTTTGACTGTCGTTGTCCCGGCCAGACCTGCTCTGAACAGTGAACCTGCTGCACCTGCCCTCTGGCGCCGGTTTCGCCGTCAGCCCGGCGCGCTGCTGGGCCTGTTCATCACCGTCCTGCTGATCATCATCTGCATCTTCGCCCCCTGGCTCTCGCCACACGACCCGGCCACCCAGTACCCGAACGGCCTGTCGGACCTGGGCGCGCCGCTGCCGCCCGGCCACGGCTTCGTGTTCGGCACCGACGCGCTGGGCCGCGATGTGTACGCCCGGCTGATCTTCGGCACCCGCACCTCGCTCACCATCGCCGTGCTCTCCAACCTGATCGCCACAACGGTGGCGCTGCTGCTGGGTACCCTGGCAGGCTACTTCGGCGGCCTGACCGACACCCTGATCATGCGCCTGACCGACGTGCTGATCAGCTTCCCGGTGCTGCTGCTGGCCGCCTTCCTGGCCGCCGTGCTGCGCCCCGGCATCGGGGTCATCATCGGCGTCATCGGGGGCGTGTCATGGTTTTACCTGGCGCGCATCATTCGGGCCGAACTGCTCTCGGTGCGGCAGCGCGAGTACATCGAGGCGGCGCGCGCACTGGGGGCGAGCGACGCCCGCATCATCTTCCGGCACGCCCTGCCGCAGATTCTGGGGCTGGTGCTGGTGTACAGCACGCTCAACTTCTCGACCACCGTGCTGTTCGTGGCGGCCCTGTCGTACGTGGGCATCGGGGTGCAGCCGCCCACGCCCGACTGGGGCAACATGATCGCCGACGGCTCGCAGTACCTGACCGTCAGCCCCTGGCTGGTGATCTTTCCGGGCGTGTTCCTGGGCCTTTCGGTGCTGGCCTTCAATCTGCTGGGTGACGGGTTGCAGGGCGCACTCGATCCCAAACGTGCCCGGAAGGCGGGCTGAGTGCTGGGCTTCCTGGGGCGGCGGCTCATCTGGAGTGCGGTGGTGCTGCTGCTGGCCTCGCTGCTCACCTTCTTCGTGGGCTACAAGGTTCCGGCAGACCCGGCCCGCATGATCGCCGGTCCCAACGCCTCGCCGGAAACCGTGCTGAGCATCCGGCACCAGCTGGGCCTCGACCAGCCGTTTCCGGTGCAGTACGGGCGCTTCCTGGGGCACGCGCTCTCGGGCGACCTGGGCCGTTCGTACAAGACCGAGCAGCAGGTGCTGCCCACCATCATGGCCCGCTTTCCGTATACCCTGGCGCTGGCCCTGTCGGGGCTGGCCTCCCAGGTGCTGATCGGGGCCTCGGTGGGGCTGCTTGCAGCGGGCACCCGGCTGCGCGCGGTGGACGGGCTGGCGAGCACCTTCGTGCTGCTCACCCTGGCGGTGCCCTCGTTCTGGCTGGGCATCATTTTGCTGTACGTCTTCGGGTTCCGCTACCCCATCTTCCCGCTGGGCGGCGCAGAGGGCGGTCCGATCAGCCTGTTTCTGCCCGCCCTGACGCTGGGGCTGTCGGGGGCCGGGTACTACGCCCGTGTGGGACGCGCCAGCCTGCTGGAAGTGCTGGGCGAGGACTACATCCGCACGGCGCGCGCCAAGGGGGTCAGTCCGGGCCGGGTAATGTTCAAGCACGCCTTCAAGAACGCCCTGCGCCCGCTGGTGACCATGACCGCGCTCGACCTCGGGGTGCTGCTGGGCGGCGCCCTCATCATCGAGCAGGTGTTCGGCTGGCCCGGCATCGGCACGCTGGCGTGGCAGGCGGTGCAGAACATCGACCTGCCGATGATCATGGGCACGGTGCTGTTCTCGGCGCTGTGCATCGTGGTCGCCAACGTGCTGGTGGACCTGGTGTACAGATGGATCGACCCCCGTATCAGCGCCTGACGAGTGTTCGTCAGAAAGGAAGCGACCATGTCAAGAATCCTGACCTCCGCCCTCGCTTTAAGCCTCGCCCTGACCGTCAGCCCGGCCCTCGCGGCGGGGAAGACCGTGACGGTGGCCTACCCATCCGACTTCCAGAGCCTCGACCCGGCCATCGGCTACGACACCCAGAACTGGCCGGTGATCCACGCCCTGTTCGTGACACTGCTGACCTACGACGCCGGCACCAAACTGAAGCCCTGGGGGGCCACCGACCTGGGCACCGTCAGCGCCGACGGCAAGACCTACACCTTTCGTCTGAAAAAGGGCATCACCTTTGCCAACGGGGAACCCACCGACGCCGCCGCCTTCAAGTACGCCTTCGAGCGCGTACTGAACCCCAAGACCAAGTCGCCGCAGGGCGGCAAGGGCGGCTGGTTCGGCGGGCTGGTGGGCGCAGACGCCTTCGTGGACGGTAAAGCGAAGAGCGTGAGCGGCATCAAGGTTCTGGACCCCTACACCCTCCAGTTCCAGCTCAAGTCGCCTGACCGCACCTTTCTGAACGTGCTGGCGACCCCGTTCGCGTCCGCCGTGCCGAGGAAGGCCGCCGAGCAGTACGGCAGCGACTTCTCGCACCACATCGTCGCCAACGGGCCGTTCCTGTTCGGGTCGTGGGTGCCGGGCCAGAAGCTGACCCTGATCCGCAACCCAAAATATTTCGACGCGGGTACAGCGGCGCGTATCGAGCAGATCGACTTTCAGCTGGGCCTCAGCGAGCAGGTGTCGCTGCTGCGCGCCCAGACGGGCCAGGTGGACGTACTGGGCAACGGCATCCCCTCGGCCCAGTTCGCTGCCGTCAGCAGCGATCCCAGGTTCAAGCCGTACATCAAGAGCCTGGTACAGGTGGGCACGTTCTACGTGTTCATGAACACCCAGAAGGCACCCTTCGACAACAGACTGGTGCGGCAGGCAGTGAATCTGGCCATCGACAAGAAACGCATGGTGCAGCTGGTGAACGGGCGCGGCAAGGTCACCGGGCAGATTCTGGCCCCCGGCCTGCCCGGCTACGACAAGGGCGTGCCGGTGGGCACCCAGGACATTGCGAAGGCGACAGCCCTGCTCAGGCAGGCGGGCTACACAGATAAGGGCGACCTGACCTTCATCACCAGCTCCGACGAGCCGTTTCCCAAGCTGGCGCAGGCGGTGCAGCAGCAGCTGGCTGCCATCGGCATGAAGGTCAGCATCAAGTCGCTGCCCAACGCCGAATACATCAACACCATCACCACGCCTGGAAGCGCCGCCATCGGCATCTCGAACTGGTCTCAGGACTACCCTGACCCCTCGGACTTTCTGGACGTGCTGTTCGTGTCGGCGTACTACCAGCCGGG
>JANXWI010000429.1 GCA_025351205.1 Deinococcus sp. | reverse complement strand
CTCGCCTGACCCTTCCAGAACCCGTACCCGCCGCCCCGCTCTGCTCAACGTCCTGGCCGCCGTCAGCCCCGCCAGACCCGCCCCCACCACGATGATGTCCTGCATGGGCAGAGTCTAGCTGAGCGGCTGTCTGGCAGAATGTCTGGCGTGGGCGTTCAGGCCGGACGCCGCATCCGTTCAACCTTGACACCGTTCACCACTCGCCCCGTCAGGTCGGGCAGATGCGGGGCCAGATGTGCCTGGAGCGAAGCCGTGGAGTGCGGCTGGCGGGCGTCCAGACGCAGCAGGGTCAGCCCGGCGCTGCGGAACACCAGATCCTTCACGTGGTCACGCTTCTGCTGCACCTCGCGCTCGTGCGAGGCCCCGTCGAGTTCGATGGCGAATCTGGGATGGTAACCGTCACGGGTCACGATCAGAAAATCGACGTGCTTGTCCCGCAGACGGTTGTAGGTGCTTCTCTTGTCGTCTCTGCTGATGGCAAAAATATCGTTCAGTCGCACGTTCGGGAACACCGTGTAGGGCGTGTGTTCCAGCACCGCACCGAGGCTGCCGAAAAAAACCAGTTCGCTGCGGCTGAAAAAGGAGCGCTTGACTGTCACGGGCAGCGATTCGGGCAGGACGGCACTGGAAGCCTTGCCCTGGCCGCCCTGCGCCGAGGCCGATCCGGTTGACCCCCTCGATTTGACGACGACCGCGACGCCGATCAGCAGAATCACGACCACAACGATAAACAGGAATCCCATACTGGGCAGCGTACCGAAGTCGGGTACGTCCGCCGCCGAATTAAGTCACAGCGGCCTTCATGAGATGCAGAGCGTGCGTCAGGGCCGGACTGTGAGCGAGCGGCGAGACCGACTGACCAGAAATCCTGCCCGTCGCGCCTGATCCGCAGACTTTTCAGACCCCGCAGTGGACCCATCAGTCCGCGCCGCCTGAAACGGCCCCGGAGTTCTGTATGCTGGCCCGGTGAATCTCAAGCCCGTGCAGCCTGATCTGGAGCACTTCCGATGAATCCTGGCCCCGTGCTGGTTGGCCCCGTGCTGGTCATCGGCGGCATCAATGCCGACGTGCTGGGGCGCACGCTGGGGCCGCCCGCGCTGCACACCAGCAACCCGGCCCGGGCGGGCGTGACGCCGGGCGGGGTGGCCCGCAACGTGGCCGAGGTGGTCGCGTGGCTGCTGCCCGGTGGCGCGGCGGTGCGGCTGCTGGGCGCGGTGGGCAGCGATCCGCTGGGCGCAGGGGTACTGGAAACCACCGCCGGGGCGGGCGTGGACGTGAGCGGGGTGCTGCGGCTGCCGGGGCAAACCGGCCTGTACCTGGCGGTGCTCGACCCTGCCGGCGAGCTGCACATCGGGCTGGCCGACATGGGCCTGACTGAAGGCTTGACGCCCGAGGTGACGGCCATGTGGCTGCCTGAAGTGGAACGGGCCGCACTGCTGATCGTGGACGCCAACCTGCCGCCAGACACGGTGGCCGCGCTGCTGCGGCGGGCAGGGCAGGCCGGGGTGCGGGCCATCATCGAGCCGGTCAGTGCCCCCAAGGCTGCCCGGCTGGCGCAGGCGCTGCGTGATGGCTTCGTGGGTGACGGCTCTGTGGGCGGCGACTCTCTGAATGGCGACTCCTCGAATGGGTATTGGCACGGCGCGTTCCTGGTCACGCCCGACAGGGCCGAGCTGGAGGCCATGACCGGGCAGACCGGACTGGCAGCGGCGGCGCAGACGCTTCTGGACGGCGGCGTGCAGAACGTGCTGGTGACGCTGGGCAGGTCGGGCAGCGTCCTGTTTTCGGCGGGCCGACTTCCAGTCCTGACGCCCGCGTTCGGCACCACGGTGCAGGACGTGACCGGGGCCGGAGACGCGCTGGTGGCGGGCCTGAGCGCGGGCCTGCTGCGCGGTCTGGAGCTGTCAGAGGCCGTCCGCTGCGGGCACGCCTGCGCCGCCCTGACCGTGGCGAGCGCCCGCACGGTGCCAGAGGGGCTGAGCTGGGAGGGGCTGAGCTGGAAGCGGCTGGAACGGCAGGCCGCCTCAAGTCCCGTAGACTGACCGTACTGATGAACGTCAATCCCAATCTCGATTACACGCCCGAAGTCAGAGAGGCCCTGGAGACGGGCCGCCCCGTGGTGGCGCTGGAGAGCACCATCGTCAGCCACGGCATGCCCTATCCGCAGAACGTCCAGACCGCGCGCGAGGTCGAGGAGACCGTGCGCCAACGCGGGGTCGCCCCGGCCACCATCGCCGTGGTCGGGGGGCGCATCAAGGTGGGCCTGAGCGAAGACGAGCTGGAGCAGCTGGGCAGCGACCCCAGCTTTGCCAAGATCAGCACCCGTGATTTGCCGCATACCGTCGCCCTGGGCAGAAACGGGGCCACCACCGTCGCCAGCACCATGCGCGTCGCCCACCTGGCGGGCGTGCGGGTCTTTGCCACAGGCGGTACGGGCGGCGTCCACCGGGGGGCGCAGCAGAGCATGGACGTCAGCGCCGACCTCACAGAGTTGGCGAGGTCGCAGGTGTGCGTGGTGAGCGCGGGCGTCAAGAGCATCCTGGACATCGGCCTGACGCTGGAATACCTGGAAACCCTGGGCGTGCCGGTCATGACGCTGGGCAGCGCGACGTTTCCGGCCTTCTACAGCCGCCTCTCCGACTTCGCCTCGCCCCTGAGCGTGGACAGCCCGGAGCAGGCGGCGGCGGTGCTGCGGGCCAAGTGGGAGCTGTGTGACCGGGGCGTGGGCGACGTGCTGCCCGGCGGGGTGTTGCTCGCCAACCCCATTCCGGCAGAGGCCGAGATTGCAGCCGACGAGATCGGTCCACACATCGACTCGGCGCTGCGGGACATGCAGGCGCTGGGCATCAGCGGCAAGGACACCACGCCCTATCTGCTGGGACGCATCGTGGAGATCACTGGTGGCCGCAGCCTGATCGCCAACATCGCGCTGGTCAGGAACAACGCGGCGGTGGCGGCCCAGGTGGCGGCGGCCTACTCGGGACTGGAGATGAACTGATAACTCCGATGAAGGCCTGCTTGGCAATGGTCCGAACAGTTCCCAAATCGACAGAAGAGGAAACGCAAGAAACGTTGTCTGGGACGCTCAGCCCGTTCACCCCCTCCCAACCTCCCCCCTCAAGGGGGAGGGGCTAAAAACCTCGTGCTCAGCATGTTTCTCGCGATAATGCATTGACACTGTTCGGGCCACTGGTTTGGTCGGACTGAACCCTTGCCGCCGCCCTCTTTACCCCTCCATCGCCCGGTCCAGCGCCTCTATAAAGCCGTCCTCGTCGTCGAGCCAGGGGTAGTGGGCGGCTTGCAGCAGCGTCACGTCGGCGTTCGCCAGGTCTTCGAGCCAGCCCACCTGCACCGGGTAGCTGGTGCGGTCCTCGATTCCCGCGATCACGTACACCGGGCGCGTCTGCTCCATCAGAAAGGGCGGGTACTCGAAGCTCCACAGCCCCTGGTTGACCAGCGCCTGCTGCACCTCGCCGCCGCCCAGCAGCTGGCCCTCGGCGTCGGCGTATTCCAGCCTCATGCGGCTGGAGTGGTCCAGGTATTCGAGTTGGTTGAGCAGGTCGCGCCCGTTCACCAGCCCGAAGGCCGCCTCCAGCCGCGCCTCGCCCACCGCCGGGTGCTGGCCCTCGGGGGCGTCGGCCTTCACGCGCTCTGCGGGGTCGTCGATACCCACGCCGCGTATAGCGCTGGCCTCGGCCAGGAGTGTCAGCGCCAGATCGGGGAAATGGACCCAGGGATTGACAACCACGACGCGGGCCACGCGCTCAGGGTAGCGGCGGCCATACTCCAGCGCCGGCAGCGCCCCGAAGCCGTGCCCCAGCGGCGTCAGGCGCTCGATGCCCAGAAATTCCCGCACCGCTTCCAGGTCCGCCACCAGCGTGTCGATGTCGAGGGTTTCACCGCCCTGCTGCGTCTCTTCGAGCGGCCCGCTGCGCCCGCCCCCGCGCATGTCGAGGTACACCATGCGGTGGTGTTCCAGGCTCTCGCCCACCAGCGCCCGGAAGGAGTGGCTGTTGTAGCCGGGGCCGCCGTGCAGGTACACCACCGCCGGGGCGTCTTCTGGCCCGACCACCTCGAAGTACAGGTCGGCGCCGTTCAGGTGTTCGTAATACACGTCTCCGAGCAGGTCGCTCTGCGTGGTGAAGGGTTCGTCCTGCTCATCCTGAACATCGTGGTCTGGGTCGTCGCGGTGCGGTACGGTCATGCCCGCATTGTAGGCGCGGGGCCAGGGGCGCAGCCTGAGCGTCGCCGGATTTCGAAGGCCCAGCTTTCAGATGCCCAGCTTTCAGATGCTCTGCACCTTCGCCGCCGCCGGGGCGTCGTACCCTGGAGAAATGCTTGATGCCTTTGCGGTGCTGCTCTGCCTCACGGCGCTGCTGGCCTTTGTCAACGAACGCTTCGTGCGGCTGCCGGCCACGGTGGGGGTGGCGCTGGGCGGAATGCTGGTGGCGCTGCTGCTCTCGCTGCTGGCGGCCCTGGGTCTGAGCGGACCGGCCACGGTGCTGGGCGGCCTGCTGACCCGGCTCGACTTCAGCAACTTCGTGCTGAACGGCGTGCTGAGCCTGCTGCTGTTCGCCGGGGCACTGAGCCTCGACACCCGCCAGATTCTGGCCCAGTGGCGCAGCATCCTGACCCTGGCCGTGGGCGGAACGCTGCTCAGTACCGCCCTGATCGGCGGGGCCAGCTACCTGCTGCTGAACGCGCTGGGCCTGTCCATTCCTCTGATCGGGGCGCTGCTGTTCGGGGCGCTCATCAGCCCGACAGACCCGGTGGCGGTGCTGGACAAGATCAAGCAGTACGCCCTGCCCGCCCGCACCGGGGCGCTGATCGCCGGAGAGAGCCTGTTCAACGACGGCGTGGGCGTGGTGGTGTACCTTTCGCTGCTGGGGCTGGCCGCAGCGTCGGGGGGTGAGGCGGCACATGCCGGAGCTGGAGGGCTGGGCGGCGCGCTGCTGCTGTTCGGGCAGGAGGCGCTGGGCGGCGCACTGTTCGGGGCGCTGCTGGGCGGTCTGGGGGCACTGGCGCTGCGGCAGGTCGAGCAGGAGGGCGTGGAAACCCTGCTGATGCTGGCCCTGGCGGTGGGCGGCTACGCGGCGGCCTCGGCGCTGGGGCTGAGCGGCCCGATTGCCATGGTACTGGCGGGCCTGTGCCTGTCCGAAGTCAAGTCGCGGGTGTTCGGCGGGTCGAGCGTGGAGCACATCCGCAGCTTCTGGCACACCATCGATCAGGTGATCAACATGCTGCTGTTCTGCTTCGTGGGCCTGGACGTGCTGCTGCTGCGGCCCAGCGGCACCGAGCTGTGGGCGGGCACGCTGCTGATCGGGGTGGTGCTGACCGCCCGCCTGATCAGCGTGGCCCTGCCGATTGGGCTGCTGCGGCGGCGCGAGGGCTACGGGGCGCACACCGTCCGCCTGCTGACCTGGGGCGGCCTGCGCGGGGCGATTGCCATCAGCCTGGCGCTGGCCCTGCCGCCGAGCAGCTACCAGGGGACGCTGATCACGGTGACCTACATCGTCGTGCTGTTCACCCTGCTGGTGCAGGGGCTGAGCATCGGTCCGGTCATCACGCGGGCGCTGAAGAGCATTCCCGTCGAGGAGAGGCCGGGGGAGAAGGTGTCTGCCAGGTTGCCCGAACAGGCTGTCCAGGACTGAAGGTAGGACCTTGCTTTCCCCCTCGCCCCCTGTGGGAGACTGGTACAGCCCGAAGGGAGGGGCGCTGCGAAGCAGCGGGGTGAGGGGGCGACCCAGTGAGCGGACATCCCACCCGACCAGGTCCAGAGTTTCGGTCTAAAGGCCCCTGGAATACACTCCGGGCCGATTTCTCATCACCCTTTGCTTGACTTGTTGCATATGCGCCTCGTTCGCCGTCTGGTGTCCCGGCTGGTCATTCTGGCCCTTCTCAGTGGGCTGGGAGTTCTGCTGTGGCCCGGCATCCAGAGCGCCCTGAAGTACGCCGACCTGCTGCGCCAGCCCGCTCCGGCAGCGTCCACTTTGCAAGGCCCGCTGCCAGGGGTGCGTTACGCCGATACCTGGGGCGGGGCCAGAAGCCAGGGGCGCAGGCACGAGGGCGTGGACATCTTTGCGCCCAGAGGCACGCCCATCCGCTCGACCACGCCGGGAGTGGTGGGCCGCATCGGTCGAGACAGCTTGGGCGGGCGCACCGTGACCGTCACCGGGCCGGGCGGATACCACCACTACTACGCCCACCTGGAGCGTTACCCGGACCTGAAGCCGGGCGACTGGATCGGGGCAGGCACGGTGGTCGGCTACGTCGGAGACAGCGGCAACGCGGCGGGCACGCCTCCTCACCTGCACTACGGGGTCTACACGCCCACCTGGACGGCCATCAACCCTTATCCGCTGCTGGAGCGGGAGGCGCAGGCGCAGAGGCCGTGACACTCAGATGGTCCGGACAGTCAGGCAGATGGTCTGGACAGGCAGATCGGTTGTGCCCAATTGACTACACCGATTCGGGCCTTCCGTGTCAGATGCGCGTATCCTGTACCTGAATGAGTGCCGTCATCCATCTTCAGGCCCTGGGTCTGACCGAGTACGAAGCCCGCGCCTACACCGCCCTGCTGGCGCTGGGCCGGGCGGTTCCGGCCCGTGTGGCCCGGCAGGCCGGAATCCCCAGGCCCAAAATCTACGAGACGCTCGAACGCCTGGAGGGCCGGGGGCTGGCCGCCAAGGTGGGTCAGAGTCCGCTGGAATACGCGCCGCTCTCGGCACGCGAGTACCTGGCCCGCTCGCGCCGCGCCTTCGATGACCGGCTGGGGGCGCTGGACCGCGACCTCTCGCGGCTTGCTCCCGACCCGGCCCCCGAGGCGGTCTACCACCTGTACGGTGAGGCGGCGCTGCGCAGCATGTGCGAGGACCTGACGCTCAACGCCCGCCGCACGCTGTTCATGGCCGGGGAACCGGAACTGGCCGCAGAGCTGGAAAAACTGACCCCCAGGGGCGTGAAGGTCGCCATGACGCCTCTGGTGGGCCTGCCCGCCGTGGCGATGGTGGGCGAACGCGCCTTCCTGCTGGCCCGCGACGGTGAGGCCGCCGTGATCGCCCACTTCGTGACGTCCATTCCCGAAACGCCCACCCCCGAAGCGGCTGGAACGCCCGACGCGTCTTCCGATGGTCAGGCCCAGGCGAGAGAGGCCCACGGCGTCCACACCCACAATCCGGTGATCGTCCACCTGATCGAAGGGTACGTGGAACTGGCCGCGAGGCAGGTACAGCCGAAGGCCCCGACAAAAGCACCGGTGAAGGCCCTGGCGAAGCAGGCCACGGTCTGAGTTCAGGTGACGCTGACCGGCCTGGACCACCTTCAGATCGAGGCCCCGCCCGGCCATGAAGCGGCGGCGCGGGCCTTCTACGGCGGCTTCCTGGGCCTGAAAGAACTGGAAAAGCCCGCCGCCTTGCAGCCAAACGGCGGCGTCTGGTTTGCCCTGCCGGGTGGGCAGCAGCTCCATACCGGCACCGTGCCGGACTTTTCGCCGCGCAGGAAGGGCCACCCCTGCTTCCGCTGCGCCGACCTGAACGCTGTGCTGGCGCGCGCCGAGGCGTTTGGCGTCGAGGTTCGGGAAGACGCGCAACTCGCGCCCACGCGCCGGGTGTTTCTGCACGACCCGTTCGGCAATCGCCTGGAGATCGTGGAAGGGGAACACCTGAGCGTTACGGTTTGATGGACGGCCACAAAGCCTGTTGAACCTATTTTTTGCCTCCCTGAGATATGGTTTGGACAGTTGATCGTTCTCAGTTTGAGGAGATTGGGAAAACGCTGTCTTGGATGTCCGGCCCGTTCACCCCCTCTCGTTCCGAGCGGCCAAGCGTCCCCAGGGGCGCTGCTCTGGACAAGACGCTGTGCCAGTCCCAACCTCCACCCTCAAAGGGGAGGGGCCAGAACCAAACCCCCCACTCCATTGACTACCGGCGGCTCCGTGGTTATTCTCTGGCCCTGAGCAGCACCTCCGGCACGTCCCCGATCAGGGCGTCTATTCCCAGTGCTCTCAGGCGGGCCACCTCTGCCGAGTCGTTGACCGTCCAGGCGTTCACGCGCCAGCCCTCGCTGCGGGCCATGTTCATCAGAGGCTGATCGATCAGGCTGAAATGCGGGTGCAGCGCCGCCACCTTCAGCCGCCGCGCCACCACGGGTACGAGGTCGATGCCGATGGTATACGAGCGGTGATACAGGAAGCCGCGCTCGATGCTGGGGGCCAGATCGCGGGCCACCGCCAGCATCAGCGGGCTGAAACTGCTCACGATCACCCGCTCACCCAGCCCGTGCCGCCGGATGGCCCGCAGCGTCCCGGCCACCCGGTCATCGGGCCGCGCGCCCTCGAACTTGATCTCGATGTTCAGGTAGGCGTGGGTGTCAAAGGCCCAGGCCAGCAGAGCGTCCAGGGTGGGCACCTCCGGCGGTACGTCGGCGGCGTTCAGGGTGTTCAGGGCGCGTCCGTCCGGCAGGTTCAGGTCGTGGTGAATCACCAGCCCGCCGTCCGAGAGCCGCCGCACGTCCAGCTCCACGCCGTCCAGACCGGCGTTCAGCGCGGCCTGAAAGCTGGGCATGGTGTTCTCACGTTCGGCGCGGGGCGAACCCCGGTGGCCCAGCAGGAGAGGGGCGGCAGTGGCGGTCATGCGCTCAGGATAGCGGTCCAGGGTTCAGCGGGTGGTCAGCCTCGTCTGGACTTTCGACGTAACCCTGTACACTCAATAGTGCGGACAGTTTTGGGGGGCAGGACGAAATGGATCAAGGAGACGCCGTCTGGAACGCCTGGCCTGTTTACCGCCTCTCTCCGGTCTGTACCAGTCAAAGGAGAGGGGCTAAAAACGCTTTGTCCACCGGCATCGAATGTTTCGTTTTGAAACCTGTCTGAACCATCGGCTCGTGCAGATAGGCCCTGAAAACTACTCGGATTCAATCGAAACACTCATACCGTCTCCGACCTGTACCCGTTCGTCGCGCAGGTCACGGCCACGCGCCACCTCTCTCGGGCCGCGCCGCCCGAAGCTGTGGGCCAGGTCGCGCTCGGACAGGCGCAGCACGGTGGGGCGTCCGTGCGGGCAGGCCCAGGGCTGGGTACAGGCGGCGAGTTCGGCCAGCACGCGCTCGCCGCGCTCAAGCGTGACGTGTCCGGCCCTGAGGGCGGGCGCACAGGCCAGCCGCCCGATCAGCTCGCGGCGCGGGTCGGGCGACTCGCCCAGCACGGTCTCCACGATCAACTCGTGCAGCCTGGGCACCTTCAGGGCAGCGAAGGCGGCGGGCAGTGAACGCAGCCGCGCCAGCCCGGCCCCGAACGCCTCGATGTCCAGGCCCCAGGCGCGCAGCCCGGCCCCACGTTCGTCCAGGCGGGCCAGCTGCCCCGGCGTCAGGTGCAGCAGTTCCGGCTGGGACAGCTCCAGCGGCTGCGCCTGCTCCAGAAGTGCCGCGAAGCGTTCGTACAGCACCCGCTCGTGCGCGGCGTGAACGTCGATGATCCACAGGTCCCCGCGCTCACCCGGTGGCCCGCACGCCTCGGCCAGCAGGTACAGCTCGGCGTGGACGCCCAGGGGGCGAAGGACTGGGAAACTGCCGGGCGGCGGCATCTGCCCTGCCAGCGCCAGCGGTTCGGCGGGCGCACGCAGCGCCGGAACCTGCCCGGCCAGCGGCTGCGAGGCCAGGGCCGATTGCACCGCCAGCCGCAGCCGCTCGGCCACCGCCGGAAGGTCGGCAATCGCCACCTGGGCCTTGGCCGGATGCACGTTCGGGTTCACGTCCTCGGGCGGCAGATGCAGGTCGAGCACGCACAGCGGGGCCTGTCCGGCGGGCAGCAGCTCGGCGTAGCCGTCGATCACTGCCTTTTCCAGCTCGGGTGGGACCTGGACGGGCCGCCCGTTGACCGAGAAGTGCATCCGGTCCCGGCGTGGGCGCGTCAGCTCCGGGCGGCTCAGCACGCCGCTGACCAGTGGCGTATCGACTTTCAGCACCCGGTTGGAACTGAGCGGGCCGTACACGCTTCCCACTGCGCCGCGCGTGTCCGCCGGGGCGTGTTGCAGCCTCAGCTCGGCGTCCAGCGTCAGGCGCCAGTGCAGGCCGGGCCGGTGCAGCACGTAGCGGCTGAGCAGCGCCGTGACCTCGCGGCCCTCGGCTGCCGGGGCGGCCTGGGTGCGCAGGCGGGCGGGCTGGTGGGCGAACAGCTGCGCCACCGTCACGCTGGTTCCGGCGGCGGCAGACACGCGCGATACCGCCACCTCGTCACCGTGCGCCGTGAGCTGCGCGGCTCCCAGTTGCGCCGCCGGACGGGTGGTGAGCGTCAGGCGTCCGGCCTGGCTCATGGCCCACAGCGCCTCGCCCCGGAATCCCAGCGTGGTCACGCGCTCGACGCTTTCCAGCTTGGAGGTGGCGTGCCGCAGCGGGGCCAGCTGCACCTGAGCCGCCGGAATGCCCGCCCCGTTGTCGCGCACCGTGACCTGGCCCAGGCCGCCCGCCGTCAGCTCGACCTCGATGCGGGTGGCCCCGGCGTCCAGCGCGTTGTCGAGCAGCTCCCGCACGGCGTCGAGCGGGCGCGACACCACCTCACCAGCGGCAATCTGCCGGGCAATTTCGGGGGGAAGAATGCGGATGGGGGTCATGGCAGGTCCGCTTCCGAGGCTACCCGCAACAGCTCGGCAGCAATGGGAGACTGGCCCCAGCTCAGGATGCTCAGTACCTCCTGCCGGGAAACCAGGCGGCGGTGAAGCGTCTCGTGCCGGGGCAAAAAGTCGTCTGGCCGCACCCGCGCCGCGTACCTGAGTTGCAGATACGGCGGCTCACGTGGGTCGTCCACGCGCTGCCAGCCGATCAGCGTGCAGGCCAGCACCTCGGCGCAGGCTTCCTCCAGCACCTCGCGGGCCAGCGTCTGCTCCGGCATTTCGGCCCCCTCAGGGTGCCCCCCCGGAAGCGTCCAGGCGTGTCCGTCTGTAGATACTAGAACCACCGCGCCCGCCCCCGTGAAATTCGCCCCCGTGAAACTCGTCTCCGTAAAACAGACGCCGCTCACCTGCCGCACCGGGAGGCCAGCAGGAGGCGCGGTGCCAGTTTCCCAGGTGTGCAGGATTTCGAGGCCCTGCCACAGGACGTGATCGGTGACGGTCATGACGGGGGCCTGTCGAGTTTTGCAAATATCGGTTGACTTCTTGAGGTGCTCAGCCCGTCCACCCCCTCCCAGCCTCCCCCCTCACGGGGGAGGAGTGGCGTGGCCAGGCGCGTCTGTTCACGACGAGGGAGGGGCAAAAGGCCAAGCGGGAGCGGTTGTCGGCGCTTGCTGGGTCGCCCCCTCACCCTGCTGCTGTGCAGCGCCCCTCTCCCGCAAGGGGCGAGGGGTAAGTGCCACACCTCGCCAACGCTCTGCGATAAAAACGGGTCGTGAGAATGACCAGGCAGCCCTGAAAGATCATTGCCGCACAGCCTTCGGCGGATCAAAGCTGCGCCCAGGCAATTCCGTGACTGAGATGAACCCTCAAACCTTCCAGTGTCAAGAAGCGGATTTCCGCCTTCCAGATGGGTAAAACCAGGGTCAATACCCCGCCGGATGAGCCGACCCGCCTTCCAGATAGCGCAGCGCTTGACGGTTCTGTAAGCCCCCCTACCGCTCTGACCAAGGACGCGTTGATCAGTCTAGCCAGAGGAGGGGCCGCCCCCGACGACCAGCCAGCCGCCCGGCGGGGGTAGGGGCTGGGGGTGGGGTGAACGCAAAAGCTCAAAGCCAAAGCCCGAAAAGACACTCCAACGCTACTCACCCCGAGCCGCCTTCTGCCAGGCCTGAAGCAGCTCCAGCGCCCCCATCGGCGTCATGCGCCCCAGATCAAGCCGCGCCAGCTCCCGTGTCAACACCCCGTCGTCCCCCTGCGCGTTCAGCCCCGCCAGAAGCTGCGCGGCCCGCGCCGTCACCCCCTGCGGCAACCCGGCCAGCCGCGCCACCTCCACCCCGTAACTCTGCGCGGCGGCCCCCGGCATCACCTGATGGTAGAAGGTCAGCCCCTTGCCCGAAACACCGCCCCCGGCAATCAGCGAATCTTCCTCGGCGGCCACGTGCAGGTTGAGCAGGCCCGGAAGCTGGCCCTCCAGCCGCGTCAACTCGAAATAATGCGTGGCGAACAGCGTGTAGGCCCCGGTGGCGTGAAGCCCTTCCAGCGCGGCCTGGGCGATGGCCTGCCCGTCCAGCGTGCTGGTTCCGCGCCCCACCTCGTCGAGAATCACCAGGCTGCGGTTCGTCGCTCCATGCAGAATGTCGGCCAGCTCTGACATTTCCACCATGAAGGTGCTGCGCCCGCCCGCCAGGTCGTCGCTGGCCCCGATGCGGGTGTGAATGGCGTCGAACAGCGGCAGCTCGGCGCTGTCGGCGGGCACGAAACTGCCGATCTGATGCAGCAGGGCACACAGCGCCACGGTCCTCAGATACGTACTCTTGCCCGCCATGTTGGGGCCGGTGATGATCAGGGTGCGGCGTTCCGGGTGCAGCTCGGCGTCGTTGGGAACATACCCGCTACCCAGACTGCGCTCGACCACCGGATGCCGCGCCTGCCGGATGTTCAGCCCGAGTTCGCTCGTCACGGGCCGCACCCAGCCGCGCTCGGCGGCGATCTCGGCCAGCGCGGCCAGCACGTCGAGTTCGCTGACCGCGCCCGCCGCTTCACTCAGGGCTTCAGCGTGCTGAGCAAGCTGTTCACGCAACCCGGTGTAGACCTCGGCCTCCAGGCGGTCTGCGGCCCCCTCCAGCCGGGCGATCTCGCGCTCGTGTTCGCGCAGGTCGGGGCGGGTGAAGCGCGAACGGTCTTTAAGTGTGGCCACCTGCCGGTAGTCGGCGGGAACCTTGCCGATGTTGGCCGTGCTGATCTCCAGGTAATACCCGAACACGCTGTTGTACCCGACCTTCAGGCTGGGAATACCGCTGCGGATTCTCTCGGAGAGTTCCAGCTGGGCGATCTGGGCGCGGTGGCCCAGCGCCTCGCCCCGCAGAGCGTCCAGGTGGGCATGGAAGCCCTCGCGGATCAGGCCGCCCTCGCCGCTGCGGATGGGCGGGTCGTCCACCAGCGCCGCCCGGATCAGGGCCACCACCTCCGGCAGGCCGCCCAGCCGCGCACGGAGCTGGGCCAGCAGCCCGTCCTGACCTTCCAGCAGCGCGGCGGCGTCGGGCAGCAGCTCCAGCGTGCGGGCGAGTGCCGCCACCTCGCGCGGCCCGGCCCGGCAGGTCGCCACCCGCGCCGACAGCCGCTCCAGGTCGTGCGCCCGGTACAGCAGTGAGCGCGCGCCGTGCCGGATGTCGGGGGCCGCCAGCAGCGCCGCCACCGCGCCCTGCCGCGCCGCGATGCTCAGCGCGTCGCGTAGCGGCGAGCGCAGCCAGGCCCGCAGCCGCCGCCGCCCGCCCGCGCTGCGGGTCTCGCTCAGCGCCCCGATCAGGGTGCTGCCCTGCTGGCCCGCGCCCGTCTGGTGCTGCGGTGAGAACACCTCCAGCGCCCGCAAGGCCCAGTCGTTGAGGCGCAGCTGCGCGCCCGGCTCGTAGCGCGAAAGGCGGCGCACCATCTCCAGCCGCCCCTGCTGGGTGCTGCGGGCGTAGCCCAGCACCGCCCCGCAGGCCCGGATCAGCGCCGGACTGCCCACGCTGGC
>JANXWI010000549.1 GCA_025351205.1 Deinococcus sp. | reverse complement strand
CACAGCCGCAGGGCAGAACTCGACCACAGGGCGGTGAAAGGCCGATACGCGACGCCCGCCCGGCCACAGAGCCGGTGAAGCCGCCGACCCACGCTGGAGGTGTCCGCGAAACCGGTCACCAACCTCGCACTCAACGAGAAGGCCTGCCATATCGCCCGCCAGCTCGCGTTCTGTGCCTGACAACAGCTTAGAGCAGTTGTCCGAACTCCACTGCCGAAATAACAGCCTTTCGTCAGCTCCATTGTCTTCTTGGCGTGAACAGCGCCATTGACGACGCTACGCCGCTTGAGCAGAACGGGAGGAGTGGCGTCCTCATGGGCGTCCGTTCACGACAATACGCGCCTGGGCGCGCCTGCCCGCTCGGTCAAAGAGAGAACGCCTTTTTGACAAATGCTCTAATCCGCCTCTTCAACCCCGGGGGCGGAGAGGCTTGATGAGTGCCTGGTTCAGCCGGCCATCAGGGCGCAGTTCGCAGGGCGGAACCGCCCGGGGAGACGGCCCTCGGTTGGTGTCAGTTTCCCTGCCTCAAGCTTGTTCCTGGTGCCCCAGCACCAAATCGAGATCTTCGCGCACCTGCTGCACCATGGTCGCCCACTCGGCCTCCTCCGGCGCGCCGATCCAGCGCTCAAAAGCCTGCCGGTACACCACCGTGCCAGCTGCCGCCGCCAGCGTGGCCGCCGGCTCCGCCACCCCGCGCCGCACGAGGGCGGCGGCCAGGACCGCTTTGAGTGTGTTGATCTTGATCAGTTCGCGCTCCATCAAAGATGCGTTGGCCAAGATGACCTGCTCGCGCCGCTGAGACCACGCGCGACTGTCGCGGAAAAAGGTGTCCCCGGCGCTCAGCCCCGCCACGATCAGGTCCATCGGGCGGCCCTCCGGCGCGCCCAGAACAGCCTCGACCATATGTGTTTCCAGCGCCGCCGTGCGGACAAACAGCACCTCGCGCTTGTCGGCGAAGTGCCGGAAAAAGGTGCGCTCGGTCAGGCCCGCCCGCCCGGCGATCTCGGCCACCGTGGTCTGCTCGAACCCGCGCTCGAGATACAACTCCAGCGCGGCCTGCGCCAGGCGGCTGCGGGCATCCGGACTCCAACGGGCCATGCCGCAGTGTAGCACCAGAATCCAGTGATGTCAGCGGTTGACATGAAAAACAAAAACGCCTAAGATAGCGAAGTCAGTCGCTGACATCGGGAGTTGTCCGGTGTCAGCACGATCAGGAGGTTCGGTTATGCGTGTATTTGTCACGGGCGCGTCTGGATTTATCGGTTCCGCCCTCATTCCCGAGTTGCTCGGCAACGGCCATCAGGTGTTGGGCCTCGCCCGCTCGGACACCGCAGCCAGCGCCCTGGAAGCCGCCGGAGCGCAGGTGCAGCGCGGCTCACTCGACGACCCGCAGAGCCTGCGGGCCGGGGCCGGGGCGGCAGACGGGGTGATTCACCTTGCCTTCAAGCACGACTTCTCGGATTTCGTGGGCGCGGTGGACACCGATCAGCAGGCCATCGCGGCGCTGGGCGAGGCGCTCGCTGGCACGGGCAGGCCGCTGGTGATCGCCTCCGGCATCCTGGGCGCGGCTCCGGGCCGCACCGTGACCGAGCAGGACGTGCCCGACCCGGCCATCAACCTGCGCGCCCGCTCCGCCCATCAGACGCTGGCCCTGGAGGCGCGCGGTGTGCGTCCGGTGGTGGTCCGCCTCTCGCCCACCGTGCATGACCTGAATGACCCCGGTTTCGTGCGCACGCTGGTGGAGGTGGCCCGCCGCCAGGGTGTGTCCGGCTACATTGCGGGCGGCCAGAACCGCTGGCCCGCCGTGCACCGCCAGGACGCTGCGCGGCTGTTCCGCCTGGCGCTGGAATCGGCCCCGGCGGGATCGGTGCTGCACGCCGTGGCCGAGGAGGGCATAGCCGCCCACGAGATCGCGGCCACCATTGGCCGGCATCTGCACCTGCCGGTGCAGTCCATCTCCACTGACGACGCGGCGGCGCACTTCGGCTGGATCGGGCGCTTTTTCAGCGCAGATGCGCCGGCCTCCAGCGCCCAGACCCGCGCCGCGCTCGGCTGGGAGCCGATCCACCGGGGCCTGATGGACGACCTGGAGCACGGCGACTATTTTCGCCCCTGAGTTCCGCTGGAAAACCTGTGCAGGAGACTTTCGCCCGCCCCCGCCCGGTGCCCCGAGCCGCCCCATCGCCTCTTCAGGTCGTCATTCTGATGACCGTGACCGCGCTGCTGATCTCATCCCAGCAGTACGTTGTCATTCCCCTGTTTGCGCCGCTGGGGCAGCGCTTCGGCGTGACGCCCACCGTCGCCGCCTGGGCCGGCAGCGCGTTCAGCTTCGCGTTCGCCGCCGGGAACCTGTTCTTCGGCCCGCTGTCTGACCGGCGGGGCCGCTTGCAGGTGATCGTGCCCGGGCTGTGGACGCTGACCGGCCTGACGTTGCTGGTTTCACTGAGCCCGAGCTTCGCGGTGCTGGCCGCCTTGCGGGTGTTCCAGGGCTTCGTGGCCGCGTCGTTCGCGTCCGCCGCGCTGACCTACCTGATCGAGACACTGCCGCCCCAGCAGCGGGCGGGCGGCATCGCCGCCGTCAGCAGCAGCTTCCTGATCGCGGGCGTGCTCGGCCAGGTGTATGCCAGCGCCGTCGCCTCCGCGCTGGGCTGGGCCGCCGTCTTCGGCCTGCTGG
>JANXWI010000546.1 GCA_025351205.1 Deinococcus sp. | reverse complement strand
GTTGCGCCCTGATCGCCTGAAGTTCGGCCAGTACCTCAGCCAACTGGGCTTCCAGGCGTGTGCAGTTGGGGCAGGCATCCTTGCTGATGCTCTACTCTACCCAATTCGCCGCGTTGAGGCTCGCTGCTGAGCAGTTACCCTAAATGCATCTCACCCTGATCGGTTGTCTCTACACCATGTAGGGAATCAATTCAATTGGAAGCATTCGTCCCGGTCAACGTCCCAGACCGTCCGCCCATCGCTCCTCTTCCCCATCGTTTTCTGCCTACCCTGCGCCCTTGATCCGACATCAGGCCCTGGATCGTCTGGCAAATACTCTAGACTGTCGCCGTGACGCTTCCCAACCCGGTCCAAGCCCTGCCCGTTGCCCTGGTGATCGTGGGAGGCAGCATGGCCGCCGTCAAGGCCCCCTCGGCGCTGCGGCGGCTGCGTGAGGCCGGGTTCCGGACGCGGGTGATCGCCACCGCCAGCGCCCTGCACTTCACCACACCGCTGAGCCTGGCCACCGCTGCCGACAGCGAACTGAATACTGACCAGAGCTGGTTTGCCCCGCAGCCGGGGGCGCAACACCTGGAGTTGGCCCGCGCCAACGTGGTGGTGTGCGTGGGGGCCAGCGCCGACCTGCTCAGCCGCGCCGCCCTGGGCCGGGCCAGCGACCTTGCCAGCGCCACCCTGCTGAGCGTGCGCTGCCCGGTGCTGTGGGTTGCGGCCATGAACGAACGGATGTGGCTGCATCCTGCTGTCCAGAACAACGTGGCGCTGCTCAGGAGCTGGGGGCACACCTTCCTGGGGCCGGACTACGGGTCGTTCGGGTCCAGCGGCGAGGGCGAGGGCCTGGGCCGCATGGCCGAACCGCCCGAGATCGCGGCGGCGGCCTGGGCGCTGCTGCACCCTGTTCCCCAGGACCTGCGCGGCCTGAAGGTGGTGGTCTCGGCTGGCCCGACCCGCGAGTACCTCGATCCGGTGCGCTTTATCAGCAACCCCAGCAGCGGCAAGATGGGCTTCGCGGTGGCCCGGGCGGCGCGTGACCGGGGCGCACAGGTGACGCTCGTCACGGGGCCGGTCCACCTGCCCGACCCGGCAGGCATGCAGGTGCAGCACATCCAGTCGGCGCTGGACCTGCGCGGCGCGGTGCTGCTGGCCGCCACAGACGCCGATCTGGTGGTGATGACCGCCGCCGTGGCCGACTACCGCGCCTCCGAGCAGGCCAGCGAGAAACAGGCCAAGGTGGCCCAGGACGTGAGCCTCAGGCTGGTCCCCAACCCCGATATTCTGGCTGAGTTGGGGGCCGAGAATCTGAGCGTGGGCCAGTCGGGTACAGGCCAGTCGGGTACAGGCCCGGGCAGGCGCGTGCTGGTGGGGTTTGCCATGGAAACCCACGCCGGGGTCGAGCGGGCCGCCGCCAAGGCGCAACGCAAGAACGCAGACTTCATGCTGCTCAATTACCCGACCCAGGCGGGCACGGCCTTCGGAGGCGACGACAATCAGGTGACGCTGGTGCGCCCGGACGGACAGTCAGAGCCGTGGCCCCGCATGAGCAAGCGCGAGGTGGCCCACCGACTGCTGAGCGAGGCGCGGCGATTGATCCCGGGTTCCTCCGCTTCAGACCCGGTCCGTTCAGAGACTGGCAGCTCAAAGACTGGCGGCCCGGCCACTGGTCACCTGGCCACTGTGGGACCGAAGACTGACACTCCAGACATCGGCGTTCCAGATCCGGCCTGAATGACGCACTTGAATATTCACCCTGTACGTGTATAACTATACCGAAATGCTCAGCAAAGATCAGCGCCATCGCCGGATACAGGAAATCATTGCCCAGGACAGCATCGCCACCCAGGCCGAACTGGTCGAGCGGCTCAGGGAAGGTGGCGTGGTGGTCACGCAGGCCACCGTCAGCCGCGACATCAACGAGCTGCGGCTGGTGCGTCTGCCGGTGGGCAAGGGCAGGCACCGCTACTCGCTGGGCCAGGTCAGCCACCAGGGCACCACCCAGGCCGAGCTGGAACGGCTGTTTCAGAATTTCGTGACCGACGTGGACCGGGGCGAAAACGTGCTGGTGATCCGCACCGCCGACGGGCACGCCACCGGGGTGGCCCTGCTCTTAGACCGCCTGCGCCGCGACGACATCGTGGGGACCATCGCCGGAGAGGACACCATTTTCGTGGTGGCCCGCAGCGTGCAGGAGGGCGAGGTGCTGATGGAAGAACTCAACGAACTGATGCTGGGCTGAGGACGCTGGCCGATCAGCGGGGAATATCTGGCCAGAATCTTTCAGATGCCCGGCCCGCTTGCCCCTCACCCCCTCCGCAGGCGGCTGTACCAGTCGCTGCGCGAGGCCCCTCTCACACAGGGGTAGAGGGGAACCTCCGTTGATCGGTTGACGCTGTACCGGAGCATTCAGAAAGCGGTGTAAACGCCGTCTGGACTCTGTGCATCCAAACTCTGTGCATCTGGACTCCGTTCATACCGTACCTTGTACACTAAAGCCATCGGTACACCTGTGTTCCGCACGCTGCTCCGTATTCGTGGGCCAGCAGCCTGGTTCTGACGACCCCTGGTGGGCCGCCCCAGGCAGGAGGATCGTCATGAACAGTTTGATACAACCTCGGGTACAGCCCGGCCTGGGCAGGGTTCCTATGGTCCGGGTTCATACGGGCCGGGTCCGTCAGGTCCAGGCGTGAGCGACCCACACTCCTTTCAGGACGTCCAGAGCTTCCAGGCCGGTGAGGAAGGCGCGGCCACCTCCGCTTCTCCGGTCTTCCACTACGCCGAGCTTCAGAACAAGATTCTGCCCGAGCTGCACCTGATCGCGGCGGGTATGGGCATCGAGCATTACCGCAAGCTGAAGAAGGACACCCTGGCGCTGAGCATTCTGGAGCGGCAGGCCGAGAAGGGCGGGCAGGTGCTGGCGAGCGGCTTTCTGGAGGTCGCCCCCGACGGTTACGGTTTCCTGCAACGCGACCTGCTCGACGCCGAGTCGCGCACGGTGCTGGTCACGGCGGGCATCATCAAGCAGAGCCACCTGCGGACCGGAGACGAGGTGATCGGGCGGGCCAGGAAGCCGCGCGAGAACGAGCGTTACGGCACGCTGGTGCGGGTCGAGGCGATCAATGGATTAGAACCCGAGGCGGCCCGGTTGCGCCCGCGTTTCGACGACCTGATCCCGACCTTTCCGGAAAAACAACTGGTGCTTGAAGAACCGGGCCGCGACGACGGCCTGAGCCTGCGCGTGGTCGATCTGCTGGTGCCGATCGGTCTGGGGCAGCGTGCCCTGATCGTGGCCCCGCCCAAGGCCGGCAAGACCACGCTGCTGAAAAAGATCGCCAACAGCATCGTGCGCAACTACCCCGACGTGACCGTGATGGTGCTGCTGGTCGATGAGCGCCCGGAAGAGGTGACCGACTTCCGCGAGAGCGTTGAGGGAGCGCTGGTGATTGCCAGCACCTTCGACGAGCCGCCGCAGAACCACATCCGGGTTGCGGAATTCGTGCATGAGCGCGCCCGGCGCATCGTGGAAGACGGCGGCGACGTGGTGATTCTGCTCGACAGCATCACCCGGCTGGCCCGCGCCAACAACCTGGTCACGCCGCCCACCGGACGCACGCTCTCGGGTGGCCTGGACAGCAACGCGCTGCACTGGCCCAAACGTTTTCTGGGTGCGGCCCGCAACATCCGGGGCGGCGGCTCGCTCACCATCCTGGCCACCGCGCTGGTCGAGACCGGAAGCCGCATGGACGACGTGATCTTCGAGGAATTCAAAGGGACAGGCAACGCCGAACTGGTGTTGAGCCGCCGCCTGGAGGAGCGCCGGGTGTTTCCGGCCATGGACATCACCAAGTCGGGAACCCGGCGCGAGGAGCTGCTGATGGACCCGGCCACGCTGCAAAAGATGTGGCTGCTGCGCAAGGTGATCAGCGACATGGACCCCGCCGACGCGATGGAAATGCTGCTGGGCCGCATGGGCAAGACCCGCAACAACCAGGAATTCCTGTCGGCCCTGGCGGGCGGCTGAGTACAACCAGGCTGCCGTTTCGGGATTCCGCAAACAGCGCTCCATCCCTACACTCTCGCCTGCGGGCAAGCGTCCTCAAGGGCGCTGTTCTGCCCAAGAAGGCCGCACTTTTTCCACCTCTCGCTCCGCTCGGTTTATCTAAAGCGTTTGTCCGTTAAATGCCTGTGGAAAAGCACCCCAGGCATACCACTCCCAACCGCTCTGGCACGCAATTCACTCGCTCCGCTCGGTCATAAAAATAACAACCTTTTTATGACAAATGCTCTAAAGATAAACGTGGTTGTACTTAGTCAGCAGGTATCGGTTGAACCCTGCCGCGTTTCGGCGGGGATTTTTTATCTCTCCCAGCGGCAGCACGCCCGGTTGCAGATACACAGATCACGAACATGCTGCATCATGAATGTCTATGTCTCGCCGCACCCTGTACCCATCCTTCCGCCTTCCCGCCCTGCTGCTGACATTCTCGGTTGTCTACGCCTCACAGGCCGGTGCCCAGTCGGTGGGCCTGACGCTGGCGGGCAGCCTGAACGGCGCGGCGCAGCCTTCGCTCAGTGCCGGGTTGACGCTGCGAAACGCCGCCCTGATCGGGGGCTTCGGGCTGGACGCCCGGCTGCTGGCCGACTTCGGGCGCGGCGGCGGCCTGGACCTCTCTGGGCTGTTCGAGGTGCCTGTCAACGAGCCGTCGGGCCGGTTGAGCGTGTACGCCGGGCCTGGGCTGGCTCTGGGCTTCGGGCGGCCCCTGAGACTCAGACCCAGCCTGACCGGCGGGCTGAGCTACGACCTCAACGGCCAGCTGAACCTGTTCGCCGAGGGGAGCTACCAGTTTCAGGGCCAGTTCCGGGTCAGGGCGGGCGTCACCTACTCGTACTGAGGCGCTGACCTGCTCGTATTGAGACGCTGGCCGTCCGTGGCCGATCTTCTCAACCTGACGCCCACCTGTTCCATTCTTCAAGACTCCGTGAGATATTCTGAGGAACTGGCTCATGTTGCTGCCCCAGGCTGGAAGGCATGAAGAACTACGTCGTCCTCACCATCGCCGCCGCTGCCCTCGCCACTGCGGGCGCCCAGACCTACACCCCCAACCTGAATAACGTCGAGCTTGGCCTGTCGGGCGGCTACCAGGGCGGCCTGAGCGGCGGCGTCACGCTGCGCGCTGGCAACGTGGCTGGCCCGTTGGGCTTCCGTATCGGCGTGGACTACACCAACGTTTCCGACGCGCTGAACGACAACGCGGCCTTCCTGCCCGGCGGCAACGTGACCGTGGCCCAGCGCAAGGCGGCGGGCGACAAGGAGTCGGGAAGCAGCACCACCGTGGCCCTGGACGCCACCTACGACCTGCCCTCCAGCGTGGCCGGAGTGAACGCCTACGTCTACGGCGGCGCGCGCTACAACAACTTCAGCGCCACCCTCGACCAGACCAGCAGCGGCTCGGGCAAGGTCACCTACAGCACCAGCCAGTTTGGCCTGGGCGCGGGCGTGGCCGCCGGATACGCGCTGACGGGCAACCTCAGCCTGACCGGCGACCTGGGCCTGGACTACTACTTTCCCAGCAGCTTCAGTACCAACACCGGCGGCGCGAACGGCACGGGCGACACCTTCAACCGTGGCGAGGGCGGCTACGACGACGTGAACAACCTCGTCAACCAGCCCACCACCTCGTTCAAGGCCAAGCTGGGCCTGGCCTACCGCTTCTGACAGACAGCTGAAGGTTCAGCCTCGGGGGGCAGGAGCAGCTACGGTTGCCCTGCCCCCGAACGTTTGATCTCCAGAGTTAAGGTGTCAGCCGGTTGCGGTCACGCGGGAAGGCGCGGGCGTAGCGCACGTTGGCGATGCCCAGCAGCCGGGCAGTCAGGCGTTCGGCCCCGATGGCGAAACCGCCGTGCGGGGGCATGCCGTATTTGAAGACCTCCGTATACCCGGCCAGAGACTCGGGGTTCAGCTTGTAGTCGGCGATGCTTGTCATCAGCATCTCGTACTCGTTGATACGCTGCCCGCCCGACGTGATCTCGATGCCCCGGAACAGCAGGTCGAAGCCGCGCGTCAGCTCGCCGCCCGGCTCCGGGTAGGCGTAGAAAGGCCGGGCCGCACGCGGGTACCGGGTCACGAACACGAAGTCGGTGCCCTCTTTTTCGGCGTAATACTGGCACAGCAACCTCTCGGCCTCGGGGTCCAGGTCCTTGCCGCCCACCACATGCCCGTATTCACGGTTCACCAGTTCGCGGGCCTCCATCAGCGGAATGCGCGGAATGCGTGGCAGCACGTCTGGCAGCGTCGCGCCCAGCAGCGTGAACTCGGCGGCGCAGCTCTGTTTCAGGTGGACCATGATGCTGCCCAGCAGGCGGTTTTCCAGGTCCATCACGTCTTCTTCCGAGTCGATGAAGCCCATCTCCACGTCGAGGCTCAGGTACTCGTTGAGGTGCCTGCTGGTGGCGTGTTCCTCGGCGCGGTAGACCGGAGCCACCTCGTAGACGCGCTCGAAGACGCCCACCATGATCTGCTTGTACAGCTGCGGACTCTGGGCCAGGTACGCCTGTTCCCCGAAATAGTCGAGCTTGAACAGGTTGGCCCCGCCCTCCGCGCCCGCCGACACGATCTTGGGCGTGCTGATCTCGGTGAAGCCCTCGGCGTCCAGGTGCTGATGAAAGGCCCGCACCAGTTCGGCCTGTACCCGCAGCGCCGCCCGCTCTTTCAGGCCGCGCAGCGACACATAGCGGTAGTCGAGCATGGTTTCGGGGTTCACGTTCCATTCCATCTTGGGAATTTCCAGCGGGCTGGCCTGCACGGCGGCGCTCAGCACCCTGAACTCGGACACCTGAACCTCGTAGCCGCCCGGGGCCTTGGGGTGCGCCCTGACCGTGCCGACCACCTCGACGCTGCTCTCGGGAAGCGGCAGGTGCAGGCCGCTGCCCACGCACTGCGCCAGGCCCGACACGTCGCGCAGCACCGCGAACTGCACGCCGCCCAGGTCGCGGCGGGCGTGCAGGAAGCCTTGCAGGCGCACCGTCTGAGCGTCGTGCTGGCCCAGGTCACGGGTGAGGGTGCGGGGCAGCGGTTGCGTGGCGTGCTGGGCGGGTTGAGACTCGGGGGCGGTCATGAAACTCCTTTTGATTTCCACTTCTCCAGAACGAAGAAAACCCCCGCTTCCTTGGAAGGGCGGGGGCGCGGTACACGGCTGCGGCGCCCCCTATCGGGAATCGTCGTTGTCCAGATTCTGGTGCTGAGTGCTGGCCGTGTTCATTGAGTGCGAGTGTAGCGGGGCGGCGCACCGGGGGTCAAGCGCGGGCTAGGTATCTCCTTGTAAAGCTTTGGCTTTACCGAGCGGAGCGGGCAAGCGTCGCCAGCGGCGCTGTTCTGCCCAAGAAGCGAGCGAGGAATAAAGCATCTCCTGGCGAGAGTGTAGGGATGGAGCACTTTTTGCGGAAGCCCGAAACGGCAGCCAGGACGTACTTTGAGGTGCGGGCGCGGCGGTTGCACCTTCCCCGCCCGTGCGCTAACCTGAGCCGCCCCGGAAGGCCCGCATCAGTGCTGGCGTCCGGTCTACGCCTGGAGAGGTGTCCGAGTGGTTGAAGGAGTACGCCTGGAAAGCGTATGTGCTGGCAACGGTACCGTGAGTTCGAATCTCATCCTCTCCGCCAGGAAAGCTGTAAGCAGGCCCGCCAGAGTAAGCGGGCCTGCTTTTGGTTTGTCGTGCTTTGCTGCGTCGCCCCCTCACCCCGCTGCTGACGCAGCGCCCCTCTCCCGTAGGGGGAGAGGGGAAAACATACCGCCCGTTCGGAGTTTCTCTTTCCCTCTACCCTCGTGGGAGAGGAACCTCGCGCAGCGACTGGTACAGCCGCCTGCGGAGGGGGTGAGGGGGCAGCGGGCCGAGCATCCCAGGAAGTCCAACCAGACGCCTCCCACTGAGCGGCTGAGGGTATACACCAGACCAACCGGCTATCCCCGGCTCAGCGGCCCGTAGATTCGTACCATGTCTTTTTGCAGGACCCCGGCGTGCTGCGCCTCCCCTTCCAGCCGCTCCAGCACCGCCCCCTGCTGGCCCGCCCCGGCGCGCGCCAATGCCCAGGCCACCAGGGTGCCGCCCGCCTGCCGCAGATGCAGGTTGGCCCCCGCCCGCTGACCCTGCCGCGCTTCCTCCGGGGCCAGCGCCCACACGTCGTCGGCAGGGGTGACGCCGTGAACCTGCTCGGGAACCCGCAGGCGCAGCAGTTCGCCGGTCAGCCACGCCACCACGTCCAGGCGACCCGCCAGAATCCCGCGCCCGATGTGCGGCTGGGCACTGTTCAGCACGATCTCTCGGCCATTTCGCCGGGTGGTCTCGCCTCCCGCCGCTGCAATCAGGGCCATGCCCGCCGCAATGTCCCACTCGCTGCGCGGCGACATGGTAAACGTCGCGTCGGCCTCGCCAGCGGCGATTCGCGCCATCTTGAGGGCGATGCTGCCGCTGGGAAGCATGTTCGGCAGGGCGTACTGGTGCAGCTCGCGGGCATACTCGGTGTCCGACACGGCGATGATGCTCTGCGGCGGCGGCCTGGTCGAAAATCCTGCGGGCACGCCGTCTTTCCAGACCCCCTCCCCCACCACGCCGGTGAACAGTTCGCTGCGCTCCGGGGCCAGGACGACGCCCAGCACCGCCCGCCCGCCTATGCTCAGCCCGATAGACACGCAGTAGTCGGGCGACCCCTTGACGTACTCGCTGGTCCCGTCGATGGGGTCGATGATCCAGACCCGCTCACGTCCCAGGCGATCTGCACTGTCGAGCAGCTCTTCGCTCAGAATGCCGTCGCCCGGAAATGCTGACCGCAGGCCCGCCACAATCAGTTCACTGGCCTCTCGGTCTGCTGGCGTCACCGGGTCGTCGATGGAGGTCTTGAGTTCGACCTCGAAGCCGTTTCGGCGGTAATGCAGCAGAATGTCGGCGGCCTGCCGCGCCAGGTCTTCGGCCACGGCACGCTCGCGCACATATGGACTGGTGGGGAACTGAATCTGAGTCATCGGGCCAAGTGTAGCGGTCAGCCGCAGGCCACTTATGGCAGGCGGGTTCCGTCCAGTTGCCACCATCACTGGTCAGGCTAAATTTTTGTGCAGCTTGAATTCAGCCGAATTCAGAAGCCCAGCACCGGATGCGGGGTGTAGTGTTCCTCCAGCGCCCTGGTGTCGTCGGGCGACAGCTTCACTTCCAGGGCGGCCACCGCGTCTTCCAGGTGCGCCATCTTGCTGGCCCCGATGATCGGCGCGCTCACGCCCGGCTGGTTCAGCAGCCACGCCGTCGCCACCTGCGCGGGCGACACGCCCAGCCGTCCGGCCACCTCGGCCACGCTTCCCTGCACGGCGTAGTCGGCGGGCGTGTGGTACATCGCCTCGCTGAACTTGTCGCTCCGGGCACGGGTGGTCTGCGCCTGACCGTCTCTGCGCGTTCCGGCCAGAAAGCCGCGCGCCAGCGGACTCCAGGGAATGACCCCCACGCCGTCCTCTCTGCACAGCGGCAGCATCTCGCGCTCCTCTTCGCGGTACACGAGGTTGTAGTGGTTCTGCATGCTCACGAAGCGCGTCAGGCCGTGCAGGTCGGCCACGTGCTGCATCTTGGCGAACTGGTAGGCGTGCATGCTGCTGGCCCCGATGTAGCGCACCAGCCCTGTCCGCACCAGGTCGTGCAGCGCCTGCATGGTTTCCAGAATGGGCGTGTCCTTGTCGAAGCGGTGAATCTGGTACAGGTCGATGTAGTCGGTTCCCAGGCGCCTCAGGCTGGCCCGTACCCCGTTCATGATGTGCGCCCGGCTCAGGCCTTTGTCGTTGGGACCGCTGCCCATCGGGCTGTACACCTTGGTGGCGATCACCACCTGTTCACGCCGGGCAAAGTCGCGCACGGCGCGGCCCAGAATCTCCTCGCTCGCGCCCAGCGAATACATGTCGGCGGTGTCGAAAAAGTTGATGCCCATGTCCAGCGCCGCGCTGATGAACGGCCTGCTCTGGTCCTCGGGCAGCACCCAGTCGCGCCACTGCGGATTACCGTAAGTCATGGTGCCCAGGGAGATGCGAGAAACCTTCAGGCCGGTGTTTCCCAGGCGGACGTATTCCATGCCCGACCTTACTGCGCACAACACGACCTCAACGGTGAGATGGGGACTCAACACCCCGGAAGTCTTCAGGTTTGGGAAAGACCATTCAGTCTGGAGCAGCCGACGTCAGCAGCGCACGGGCGAACAGCAGCGGCGCGAAGGTTCCCGCCAGCAGGTCGTCCATGACCGCCCCGGCCTCGGCGTGACTGTCCCGGAACTGCCGGGCGCTCACCCGTCCGGCGTCCAGCGCCTGCTGCAACTCGTCCTGGTCGATCAGTTCGGTGTCGGTCACCCGCCAGGTCCGTGGGTCCACCAGGGCCAGCACGTCCAGATACAAGTCGTCGTGCCAGGGCAGGCCGGAAGCGCTCAGGCCCTCGCCGCCGTGAATGTCGATGTACAGCTGCACCGGTGTGCCCTGGGCATCGAGCTGGATGGTCAGTGCGTGCCCCATCACGCCTTCCCCGGCGCCGTGCGGATGGATTCGCAGCCAGCGGTAGCCGGAATCCAGGACGCGGTACGTCTGCCCAAAACAGCTCACGTCATAGGGAAGTCGGACCCGGCCCGCACGGTAATCGACGACCACGTAACCGGCGTGCTGACAGACCGTCTGCTCAAAGCTCTCGGCCCGCGCCCAGCCGCTCAGGTCGAAGACTTTGCGCTTCAAACTCGGTCCCCTTCAGGCTGTCGGGCCAGCTCCCGCAACACCCCGACCAGCAGCGGACCCTCTACCGCCATGACGCGGGCACGCAGCGTGTCTACCGTATCTCCGGGCAGCACCGGAACCCGCGTCTGGGCCAGAACCCGGCCCTCGTCAATGCCCTCTTCCACCAAATGAACGGTGGCCCCCGACTCGCTCTCGCCCGCCGCCAGCACCGCCGCGTGAACGAGGTCGCCGTACAGGCCGCGCCCGCCGTACCTGGGCAGCAGGCTGGGATGCACATTGACCAGTCGGCCCGAAAACCGGGCCAGCACCCCCGGCCCGATCTCCTTCATGTAGCCGCTCAGCACCAGGGCGTCGGCCCCGGCAGCACTCAGCGCATCCAGCATGGCCGCGTCCAGCTGCCCCGCGTCCGGGTGGCGCCTGCTGCTCAGGTGCAGGGTGTCCAGCCCCGCGTTCCGGGCATGCTCCAGCGCCGGAGAAAGGGAGTTGTTGCTGACGCACAGCACCGCCCGCGCGTCCAGCTCGCCCCGCTGCACAGCCGCCAGAACCGCCCGCATGCCCGAGCCGCCGTGCGAGGCGAGAAAGGCGATCTTCAAGCCTGCTGACCCGCCAGGACCGCCGAATCGGCGGCGATCTCCTGAAGCAGCCGCGCCCCTGTCAGCACGCCGCTGTGGTAGTCGGACAGCGCGAAGCTCTCGTTGGGGCTGTGCGGCGCGTCCTCGTTCAGGCCGAAGTCGAGCAGCACCACCGGGGCGTGCAGCAGGGCGCGGAAGGCCGACACGATGGGAATGCTGCCGCCGCCGCGCGTGAACTTTGGCGCTACCCCGTACACGTGCTCCAGCGCCCGGCCCGCCGCCTGCACGTAGGGGTTGCCCAGGTCGATCAGCACCGGCTGCCCGCCGTGGTGGTCTTTCACCTGGACCTGTACGCCCGCCGGGGCGATGGTGGGAATGTACTCCTGGATCAGCCTGGTGATCCGCGCCGGGTCCTGCCCGGGCACCAGCCGCATGCTGATCTTGGCCCCGGCGGTGCTGGCAATCACGGTCTTGCTGCCCTCGCCCTGATAGCCGCCCCAGATGCCGTTGACGTCCAGGGTGGGCCGCGCCCAGAGCCGCTCCAGGGTGCTGTATCCGGCCTCGCCGGGCAGGGCGCTGGCCCCGATGCTCGCGGCAAATTCGGCGTCGTCGTGCGGCAGCGTGGCCCACATCTGGCGCTCGGCGTCGCTCAGCTCCTCCACGCCGTCGTAGAAGCCGGGAATGGTCACGTGGCCCTGGTCGTCTTTCAGGCGCGAGATGATGCTCGCCAGCGCATTGATCGGGTTGGGCGCGGCCCCGCCGTAGCTGCCGCTGTGCAGGTCGCGGTTGGCCCCCGTCACCTGCACCTCGACGTAGCTCAGGCCGCGCAGACCGTAGGTCACGGTGGGCACGTCGGGGGCGAAGCGCGAACCGTCGGAGATGATCACCGCGTCTGCCCCAAGAGCGTCCTGGTGCTGGCGGATGTACCCTTCCAGGTTGGGGCTGCCCACCTCCTCCTCGCCTTCCAGCAGAAATTTGACGTTCAGCGGAAGCTCGCCTGCCATCAGCAGCGATGCCGACGCCGGCGATAAGGAATAACCCATGACAGCACTCGCTGTTGCTACCAGCCGCTACCTGAGCGGCGGCATTCGCCAAAATCTTCCGCTCAAGGCTTCGCAGCTCCCTTTCGAGGGCTCGCTGATGAGCCGCGACCTGACCGGCGGATTCCTCCGCACCATGACCGCCTCGCAGCCCTTCGTGGGCATCTGCGAGGAAACCATCATCAGCCGCGACACACCGGTCAA
>JANXWI010000539.1 GCA_025351205.1 Deinococcus sp. | reverse complement strand
GCACCCGGCGCAGTTCGCGGGCGTGGGACTGAGCAACGGCTTTGCCAACACCATTCCCTGGACGGCTTCGAGTCGGCAGCCGAGCCGTGTGCAGGCGATTGGCAAGCACCCCTACCACGGACCGAGCAGTTTTCCGGCAGACGAGACGAGTGGTGTGGCGCTGGGTCAGGACGGCAGACCCACCTCGGCGGTGCCCAAATACGAAGCCCTGTTGCCGGAATTCTACGCCACCGGACTTCAGACAGAAACCCTGATCAGAGACAGCGCCCCGCTGAACACCGACCTCTACGGCACGCTGCACGGGCGCTTCGGGCGTGGTCCCGCCGCCCCGGTGGACGTCTGGATGACTGAGGTGAACGTCATGCCCAGCGAGGCGGGCGTGAGCGATCCCGCCGCCGCCCTCGCCCTGAAGGCCAAAAGCGCGGCCCGCTATTTCGCCTTCTTCCTGAACAAGGGCGTGAGCAAGGTGCAGCTGTATACCGCCTGGAACGGTGAAGGCGGCGACACCGGCTACAGCGTACTCCAGAGCAACTTCGCGCAGTACGCCAAAACCCAGAAAGCCTATCCTGCTGATGATTCGGCCTACACCTCGCCCGCCCTGAAGGTGGTGAGGCGCATGACCGACGTGTTTAAGGTGGGTCTGGACCCCGGCCTGAAGACCACCCGCCCGCTTCAGGTGAGGTCGGTGCAGGACCGCCACGACCACGTCCAGTTTGCCGCTGCCGGGAACCAGCCGCCGCTGTACAACCGCGAGGTGCTGGCGGTGCTGCCGTATCAGGTGAATGCCAGGCGCTTCGTGATCGCGTACTACGTGATGACCAGAGACGTGCGCCGGTCTCTGCCCGCCGAGGAGTACACCCTGGAGCTGGGCGGCCTGAACGCTGCCGGAGCCAGCTTCAGCGCCTACGACCCGCTGACCGGGCAGACGGTGCCGATCAGGGTACATGTGGCGCAGCGAGACCGGCTGGTGCTCAGCCTGCCCGCCACCGACACCCCGCGCCTGCTGACCGTGCAGGAGAATTGAACCGGCGTCTGGATGAACAGAGCCGGAGGACAGCCCCGCACACCCTGGTCGATATTCACCACCAGCAGACGTGAATACCCGCCTCAGGCCCTGTCACCGCGCTCACCGCCCCCGACCTAGAATGTGCCTATGACGAACGGAACCACTCCTCACAACGCGATGGATTACGACCTTCTGGTGATCGGTGCTGGCCCCGGCGGCTACCACGCCGCCATCCGCGCGGCGCAGCTGGGCCTGAAGGTGGCCTGCGCCGAACTGGGCGCGGTGGGCGGCGTGTGCCTGAACATCGGCTGCATTCCCACCAAGGCGCTGCTGCACGCGGGCGAGACGATGGCGGCCAGCAGACACGCGACCGAGTTCGGGCTGAACTACGGCCCGCCCAGCCTGGACGTGGCGAAGCTCAACGGCTGGAAGGACAGCATCGTCAAGAAGCTCACGGGCGGCGTGTCGGGCCTGTTCCGGGCCAACAAGGTGACGCACCTGCTGGGGCAGGCCAGTTTCGTGGACGCCCACACGGTACGGATCGGTGATAAGAACGTGACGGCGAAGAGCATCATCATCGCCACCGGCTCCGAGCCTGCCTTACTTAAGGGCCTGGAGGTGGATCAGCACCTGATCGTGGACAGCACCGGGGCGCTGGGCATCCCCGACCCCATTCCGGCCCGGATGCTGTGCGTGGGCGGCGGCGTGATCGGCTTCGAGTTCGCGCACATCTACAACAACATGGGCACGCACGTGAAGATCATCGAGTTCCTGCCGAACATCATTCCGGGGGCCGACGCCGACGCGGTGAAAGAATTCGGCAAGGCCATGAGCAAGCAGGGCATCGAGATCGTGACGCGCACCAAGGCCAACAGCGCGAAAGTCGTTGGAAACGAGGTACAGGTCGAGACCGAGAACGTCGAGACGGGCGAGAAGAAGGTAGAAACCTTTGACCGGGTGCTGGTGGCGGTGGGCCGTCGTCCGCGCACCTCGGGCCTGAACCTGGAGGCAGCGGGCCTGCACACCACCGAGCGCGGCTTTATCGAGGTCAACCGCAAGATGCAGACCGCCGTGCCCCATATTTTCGCGGTGGGCGACGTGGCGGGCAACCCGATGCTGGCCCACAAGGCCATGCGGGAAGGGCTGGTGGCCGCAGAGGTGGCGGCGGGCAAGCCGAGTGAGCAGGACGCCGTGGCGATTCCCGGCGTGGTGTACACCTCGCCCGAGCTGGCCTGGGTGGGCCTGACCGAGCAGGAGGCCGTGGACCAGGGCTACAAGGTCAGGACCGGCGTGTTTCCCATGAGCGCCTCGGGCCGCGCCATGACGCTCCAGAGCACCGACGGCTTTGTGAAGATGGTGGTCGAGGAGGGCACAGACCTGCTGCTGGGCGTGCACATCGTGGGGCCGCACGCCTCCGACATGCTGGGTGAGGCCAGCCTGGCGCTGGAAATGGCGGCCACGGCCAGTGACGTGGCCCTGACCATCCACGCCCACCCGACGCTGGGTGAAGCGGTGCTGGAGGCCGCCGAGGCGGTGCACAAGCAGGCGATTCACATCATCAACCGCTGAGCTGGAGCCAAGTGGTCAGGCGTCTGTCGGCAACACGACACTCTCCCAAACGAACGTTCACTTGTGGACTGGCCTTCCGGGGTAATCTGGGGGCCTATGTCACTCGTCGTTCTCATCCCGGTTCCCGAAGATCAGGCCCGCCAACTGGCCCGGACGCTGGTGCGCGAGCGGCTGGCGGGCTGCGTCAACGTCCTGCCCGGCACCTTCTCGGTGTACCGCTGGGAAGGCGAACTCTCGGAAGACACCGAGTCGCTGCTGCTGGTCAAGACCACGCAGGAACGCTACGCGGCGCTGGAGGCGCGGGTGCGCGAGCTGCACCCGTACCAGATTCCGGAGATTCTGGCGCTGGGCGTGGGACAGACCCCGCCTGAATTCGCGGCGTGGCTGGAGGGCAGCGTCAGGGGCTGAGCAGCTTTCCCAGCGCCTCCACCGTCTTCCAGTTGCGGACCGTGACCTGTATGCCCAGCCGCCGCTCCAGCGTGCCGTGATCCAGCCGGGTGCGGCCCCCACCGTTCGGCAGGTCGAGGTACAGGTTTCGCCCGTCCAGATGCCAGTTGTCGAGGCCGCGCGGCACGGCCTGGAGCGAGGCCACTCCCTCGGCGTCCGGCTCGGCGCTCAGCAGGGCCAGGTGAACCTTGCTGCCGTCTGCGGCGGCCTGAAGCGGGTACGGGTTGCCGAAGATGGTCCGCGCCCACTCTGTGCCCGTCCGCAGCGCCACCTGCACCGGGAAACCGAAGCGCGCCTCTATCGCCGCCTCGATTCCTGCGCCGTCCACCACATGCGCCCAGAACACCACATTCCCGCTCTGGATATAGGTCTGCACGCCCTCGTAGCCCAGCTCGGTGAAGACCTTTGCGAGCGCGGGCATGCCGACCCTGCGGTGCCCGCCGACGTTGATGCCGCGCAGCAGGGCGATGTAGACGGGAGGTCGGGTCGTCATGACGCCTCTATTGTGAAGTGAGTTCGGCAAAACTGGCCCGCAGCTCTCAGACTGAGGTCATGACCGCGCCCCTGACTGCCCTGCCTGCCGCTCCAGCGCTGCCCCGCGTCACCGCAGATATCTGGTCGGACATCGCCTGCCCCTGGTGCTACATCGGCAAGCGCAGGTTCGAGGCGGCGCTGAGGGCCTTTCCGCAGGCGGCGCAGGTGGACGTGGTGTGGCACAGCTTCGAGCTGGACCCGAATGCGCCCCAGGTGAGCACCACCAGCACCCGTGACATCCTGGCGCAGAAGTATGGCCGCACGCCCGCCCAGGCGCAGGAAATGCTGGACAGCATGACCGCCACCGCCGCGCAGGAGGGCCTGGACTACCACTTCGAGACGCAGCAGCGGGCCAACACCTTCCTGGCCCACCAGCTGCTGCACCTGGCCGCCGAGCATGGGGTTCAGGACGCCATGAAGGAGCGCCTGCTGCGGGCGTTTTTTACCGAAGGGGCATTCCTGGGAGATGTGGACACACTGGCAGCTCTGGCCGCCGAGGTCGGGCTGGACGCGGGCGAGGTGAAAACGGCGTTGGAGGCCCAGACCTACGCCCAGTCGGTGCGGCAGGACGAGGCCCAGGCGCAGGCCTACGGCATTCAGGGCGTGCCGTTTTTCGTGCTGGGGGGCCAAACATCGGCAACACGGTACGGCGTGTCGGGAGCGCAGCCTGCCGACGCCCTGCTGGGAGCCTTGCAGCAGCTCTGGAGCGAGGTCGCGCCGCAGGGGGCGGCATTGCAGCTGATCGGCAACGTGGCAGCGGGCGAGGACTGCGAAGACGGGTTCTGCGCGGTGCCGAACAACGGTTAAATCGGGCAACGGCTAAATTCGCTCTCCAGCCCTGATTTCCGCCGTGAGCACATTGGCGGGCGGGGCCAGCGGGCAGCTCCAGCGCGCGTCGTAGAAGCACGACGGGTGGTAGGCGAAGTTGAAATCCAGTGTCAACGTGTCGCCGCTGCCGCCCAGGTCCGCGCCCTTGACCGTGTCGAGCAGGTAGCGCCCGCCGCCGTAGGTTTCCCGGCCCGCCGTGGCGTCTCTGAACGGCAGGAACATCCCGCCGCCGTACACGTCTATCCAGTACACGTCGAGCGTGCCTACGGGCAGACGGACGCGACCGAAACGCACCAGCGGCATGTCGTGGCCCGCCGAGGTCTGGACAGTGAAGCGTTCCTCCGGCAGCGGCTCAATTTGCGCCTGGAACGCGAAAGCCGGGTCGTAATCCCAGACGGGCAGCCCCGCGAACCTGGCCCGCCCGTCCTCGGCAATGGCCGACTGTGGGTGATTGGCGAACAGTCGGTTGCGTTCCTGCTGCCAGTGCCGATGCGCGGCCTGTGCATCTGTGGCGTCCCGAATGTTCTGATACAGCGCTGAGAGTTGCCTGCGCCAGTCGAGCAGGCTCACGAAGTCTTCCATGTGTCCAGGGTAAGGGCTGTGCCGTCTGTCCGGCTCGAGCGAGGTTAAGGGGATGCGGGCCAAGACGGCAGGCTTCTCCTGACGGGTCCGTCCCCGTATGCTGAAGGATGCCCACGCCCCGCGCCGCCCTGTTCAGACTGCTGCTGCTGAGCGCCGCGCTGGGTCTGCTGCCTGCCCTGGCCGCGCCCTGCGACAACGTCGTCAAGCCCTTTCAGGTGGGCTGGGTCTGGAGCTACCGCACCGTTCCAGTACCAGCTCCGGTAGCAGCCCCGGCAGACGCTCAGGCTGCCAACGCCTATCAGGTGCGCTCCAGGGTGGCCGAGGGCGGCTACGAGGACGTGTATACGGCGGGCGGCAAGACGCAGGGCACCTTCCGCTTCCGCTGCGTCCAGGGCGCGCTGACGGTGGTTTCGTTGCCCAGCATGGCGGGCGTCGAGATCAGCAGATCGGCGGTCACGGGCGTGAGCTTCCCCGCCGCCGCCGACTGGAAACCCGGCCTGAGCTGGACCCAGGTCTGGACCCTGGAGGGCCGCAAGGGGCTGCTCAGTGGCACCGCCGTGGTGGGCAGCCGTTCGCAGGTACTGGGCCGCGAGAGCGTCACGGTTCCGGCGGGCACCTTCATGGCCTGGAAGGTGAGCGTCAAGACCGTGCTGGACGCAAAGATGGGTTTCCTGCCGGTGCATCAGGAGTTCCCCGTGCAGACCCAGTGGTACGCCGAGAACGTGGGCCTGGTTAGAACCGAGGACGCGAAGGGGTACACCGAACTGCTCCGGCTGCAAAAGTAGAGCCTGCCAGCGGGGCAGTTCTCAGCGGGTAGTACACTCTGTCTCTTGCTCCTGTGGCACGCGAAAACCTACACTGGAAGCCTCACAGGAGGTCAGCCATGCCAGAACAGCGCCCCGCCATCCATCCGGACAGCCAGCAGATCATTCACGAGAACCGCGATCACACGCTGTTTTCGTGGAGCGTGCAGACCCAGACCAACCCGATCCACATGACCGGGGGCAAGGGCGTGTATTTCTACGACGGCGACGGGGGCAGCTGGCTCGACTTTTCCAGCCAGCTGATCAACCTGAACGTGGGCCACCAGCACCCCGCCGTGCTGGACGCGATCAAGGCGCAGGTGGACACCATGTGCTTCGCCGGGCCTGCGTTCGCCACCGACGTGCGCGCCACGCTGGGCAAGAAGCTGCGCGAGGTGACCGGCCTGGGTAAAAGTTTTTTCACGCTGGGCGGCAGCGAGGCCAACGAGAACGCCATGAAGATGGCGCGGCTGTTTACAGGGCGAGGCAAGATCATCACGCGCTACCGCAGCTACCACGGCGCGACGATGGGCAGCATGACCGCTTCGGGCGACCCGCGCCGCTGGCCCGTCGAGCCGGGCGTGCCGGGCATCGTGCGGGCGTTTGATCCGTACTGTTACCGCTGCCCCTTTGGTCAGAAGGTCGAGAGCTGCAAGCGCGAATGTGTGAGCCATATCGAAGAGATCATTCAGATGGAGGGGCCGGGGAACATCGCGGCCATCATGGTCGAGGGCATCACCGGCAGCAACGGCCTGCTCGTGCCGCCCGACGACTATTACCCCAGGCTGCGGGCGCTGTGCGAC
>JANXWI010000424.1 GCA_025351205.1 Deinococcus sp. | reverse complement strand
TCGCGCGGCCCGGCCCGGCAGGTCGCCACCCGCGCCGACAGCCGCTCCAGGTCGTGCGCCCGGTACAGCAGTGAGCGCGCGCCGTGCCGGATGTCGGGGGCCGCCAGCAGCGCCGCCACCGCGCCCTGCCTGGCCGCGATGCTCACCGCGTCGCGCAAAGGCGAGCGCAGCCAGGCCCGCAGCCGCCGCCGCCCGCCCGCGCTGCGGGTTTCGCTGAGTGCCCCGATCAATGTGCTGCCCTGCTGGCCCGCATCTGTCTGATGCTGCGGCGAGAAGACCTCCAGCGCCCGCAAGGCCCAGTCGTTGAGGCGCAGCTGCGCGCCCGGCTCGTAGCGGCTCAGGCGGCGCACCATCTCCAGCCGCCCCTGCTGGGTGCTGCGGGCGTAGCCCAGCACCGCCCCGCAGGCCCGGATCAGCGCCGGACTGCCCACGCTGGCGGGCAAATCGCCCAGCACGCTCAGCAGCTCGGCTCGGCAGGCGTCCTCGTCGAAGCTGGCCTGCGAGAGCATCACTGCGAACCGTGCCTGGAAGTCGGCCAGAAGCGCCGGGTTGCCGCTCAGCTCGGGGGCCAGCAGCACCTCGCGCGCCCGCCAGCGTGACAGGTCGTCGTAGAGGGCCGCCCGCGTGCCAAAACTGGCGCAGCGAAACTCCCCGGTAGACAGGTCGAGCAGGCTCAACGCGTAACCGTCGCCCGTCGCCACCGCCGCCAGAAAGTTCTCGTCGGCGCTCAGCAGCCGCTCCTCGGTCACGGTGCCGGGCGTCAGCAGCTGCGTCACCTTGCGGTCCACCAGTCCGCCGCCGGGTTCCTCCATCTGGTCGGCCACCGCCACCCGCACGCCCTGCGAAAGCAGCCGCTCGATATGGGCGTCGGCGGCGCGCACCGGCAGGCCCGCCATCGGGGTGCTGAAGTCCTTGCTCGACTTGTGGGTCAGGGTCAGGCCCATCAGGCGGGCGGCCCGCTCGGCGTCCTCACCGAAGGTCTCGTAGAAGTCGCCGCACTGGAACAGCAGCAGGTAATCGGGATGCTGGTCGCGCAGCGCCACGTACTGCTCCAGCATCGGCGGCAGCGCGCCGTGGCCCGTTCCCTTCAGGCCGGAGTTGAAAGTTGCCGTCACAGGGCCAGTTTAGCGCGGGCAGGTGGGCGAAACGGTGAGGACCTGTTCTGTTGACGGCGAAGACGCGGACCTTGGCACGACGGCACGGAACGACGTTCCCAACAGGTGCCCCGGAAACGGTCAGACCTCTGTCAGAACGCCGGTTCTATGCTGCTGTCATGACCCTTCCGCCCCCTCTGGCCGCGCTCCGGCTGGATGAACTCTACGCCGCCCGCTACGGTCTGGGCGGGCCAGACTGGAATTTCCTGGAGGCTGAACTGCTGGCCTGTGAGCTTGACGCCGACCCCGAGCTGCTGGAGGCTGCCTGGACCCTCTGGGCCTGGAACATGACGAGCTGGAGCGAGGTGGCCGTCAGCAGCGCTCGGCACTGGCTGGACGCGGTGCTCATCGGCGAACTGCCGGTGCCGGAGTGAGCCGTCCCCTCCAGCCAGAGGCACCGGAAGGGACGACGATTTTGAGCAGAAGTGGGCATGAGCGGAAGCGGGCAGCAGCGCGACGAAGGGCGCCCACTTCATACAGGTATATGCACGCCGGCTCCATCTGGATTTCCCGCGCCCTCCAGACGTTTACACCACGGTCCGCTTGAAGGCCCCCTGATCGTCGGTGGCGGCGAGTTGACCGAAGGCCAGCTCACGGTGAACCACCTCGGCGACGTCGCGGCCAAGTTCAGTGGCGCTGCACCGCTCGGTGGGAAGGGATTCGGCCACCACGTCGAACCCGCGCAGCGTCTCGCCGTCCTGGGGACGGACCTCGGCGGACAATGCGCCCCCGGACCTGTGGTGTGACGCTCAGGCCCTCACGGGAGTCCGGGCGGTAGGCGCGGCCTGAAAAACGGTCAATGCGGCCTGAAGGTCCATGGCCTCAGTCTGCATCCTGACCCGTTCGCCCCGCCTTCACCGAATCCTGAGCCGTGGCGTGGTCTCCCAGGGCTGCGGCAGAGACATGAAAATCCCCCACCCAGGGGAGGTGGGGGTGAACATCATTCCGGGAAGGGGATGAAGTCCGGGCCATCTTACCGGGGCGCAACGTGAGGTTGATTGGGTGCCCGGCGCGTGGGGTTTGCGGCGCTTTAGAGCATTTGTCCGAACTCCTCTGCCGAAATAACTGCCTTTTGTCAGCTCCATTGTCTTGGGCAGAACGGACGCGCCTTCTTGGTCAGAGCAGCGCGGTTGACCACGCTTGACCGCTGGGCACGCCTGCCCGCCTCCCAAATCCTCGACTAAATTCACTCCTTCCAGTTCTTCTTGGCGAGAGCAGCGCCCATGAGGACGCTTCGCCGCTTCTTGGCGAGAACAGCGCCGTTGACGACGCTTCGCCGCTTGGGCAGAACGGACGCGCCTGGGCACGCCTGCCCTCTCCAGTCGGTCAAAAAAAGAACGCCTTTTTGACAAATGCTCTACGCGCGAACAATCAATGAGCGCCCACCCGACGATGCTGTTTGGCCCTGCCGCGCCCGAATTCCGCGAACTGTAGAAGCTGCGGAGGCCTTCTCGTCAGTGCCCTTCCTGCAACCCTCGCCAGGCCGCGAACGTCACCGGAAACAGCGGCTGCGCGAGCTGGCCCATCGCCTGTGCGTACAGCCGGGTCTCGTACTGCGCGCCCTCGTGGTCTCGCAGGCCCAGAAAATGCAGCAGGCTGCGCACATTGAAGGTGTAATAGCTCTCGGTGTAGAGAGCCTGCGGCAGCACGCCACGCGCCTGCTCGCGGGTTACGCCCAGGGCCAGCAGCCCCTGATACGCGGCGTAGGCGCTGTCCCAGGCGCGGCGATACAGCCCGGCGGCGGCGTCCTGGTCCAGCCGCTCGTCGGCCTCCACGCTGGCCTGGCGGTTGCTTTTGGCCTGCTGCCGGAACTGAGGGGGAATGTACACGCGCTCGGTCATCTCGACGTAGCGGCCCGAAATCTCGTTCTTGCTGACCCCGACCCGGTGGCGCACCATCTGGCGGTCCACAAAAATCGGGCATACCACCTTGAAGGTGAGCAGGTTGTGCTCAAAGGGAGAGCCGTGCCGTTCGCGCAGCAGATACCCGATCAGTTTCTCGTCGCGGGCGGTCAGGGGGGCCGCGCTGTCGCCGCCGAAACTTACCCTGGCTGCATTCGTAATCATCTTGTCGTCGCCGACGTGCTGCACCAGCGACACCGATCCCACGCCGTCTGAGAGCGGGTACAGCGTTTCTTCACCGAAAAAACTGTTCGGCTCGGCAGAAATTGGTTCAAGCTCGGATTCGGAAACAGGCTGGGTCATTGCAGAACAATCTACCGCCAAAGAAGCTGCCCGCGCCCCAGATGAGGGAACGCGGGCAGAAGAAGTGCAGGACGGCGGCAGGACGATTGGGGACGATGCGTATCGGAAGACGACGGAGATCAGGAAGTCAGGGGGAACGGAGCACACGAACAGGCAGCAGGGCGACCCTGGAACGCCGCTGACTGGCCTGGGCGAAGACGGTGAAGGAGGAGACGATAACCAGCAGCGCCAGCAGCATGAGTTCCATGAGTCATGATGAAGCCTGACCCCTGACAGAAGACTTACACCAAGTTTAAAGATTACAGGCCAGGATTCGCAACGCCGTGTCAGGCCCCACAAGCTCTCCCACACCCGAAAATCCAGCTTTGGCATAGGCGTTGATGGCCCGTGTGTTTCTGATGTCCGGGTCGATCAGCAGGCGGCTCAGGTGAGGCTGCTGGTTTTTCCAGAACTTCATGAAGGCCAGGATGATCTGCGGCCCGTGGCCCTGCCCGGTGTCTGCCGCCGCGCCCAGCAGCAGGTCCAGGCCCCAGGTCTCGCCGTGCGGGGAGCGCCACTGCGCGTACTCCGACAACGGCCCCACCCGGTAGGTTTGCAGATGCCCCACCGGACGGCCAGCGAGCGTGAACACAAAACTGGCGTCAAGAAGGTCTGAATCAGTTGCCTCTGAACCAAAGTAATGCGCCTGAACCTGCTCCCTGGTTCGGTGTCCGTCATCCCAGAACTCGCGGACATGGGGCCGCTGGAGCCAGCCGTGCAGCAGGTCCAGATGTTCCGGAGCCAGTGGCACAAACGTAATTTCGGGCACGGTCACTTGTCGGGAAGCCGGACGCCCGCCGCCTTCAGGGCCGCCCTGAACTGCCCTGGCGTGACCGGCAGCACGCTCAGCCGGGTGCCTTTCTGGGTCAGCGGCGACTCCTGCCAGTCGGGCAGATGCTTCAGCGCCTCCAGCGTCAGCACCTCGGGAAAGGCGAGGATGGGGGCCACGTCCACCATGCTCCAGCGCGGGTCGGCGGGACTGCTCTTCGGGTCGTGGTAGTCACTGGCCGGGTCGAATTGTAGGTCGTCGGGGTAGGCAGGGCGCACCACCTTCGCCACCCCGGCGACGCCGATGGGCCTGGCGTTGGAGTGGTAGAACAGCGCGTAATCGCCGCGCCGCATGGCCCGCAGGTGGTTGCGTGCCAGGTAGTTCCGCACGCCATTCCAGGGTTCGACGCCCACCCGCAGCAGGTCGGCGTACCCGAACACGTCGGGTTCGGATTTCAGCAGCCAGAAAGCACGGGCAGGAGGCAACTCAGTCGAGCTTCATCGTCATGATGTGCGCCCCGGCGTCCACGTACACCACCTCGCCGGTGATGCCGCTGCCCAGATCGGACAGCAGAAACAGCGCCAGCTTGCCCACCTCGGCGGGCGTGGCGTTGCGGCCCAGGGGCGCGGCTTTGGCGGCCTTGTCGTACATCTCCCCGAAGCCCGGGATGCTGCGCGCCGCGATGGTCCGCATGGGGCCAGCCGAGATGCAGTTGACCCGCACGCCCGCCGCGCCCATCTCGCTGGCCAGGTAGCGGGTGGCGGCCTCCAGCGCCGCTTTCGCCACGCCCATCACGTTGTACTTGGGCACCACCTGCTGCGAGGCGTGGTAGGTCAGGCTGATGATGCTGCCACCAGGGCGCAGCAGGGCTTCGGCGTGGCGGGCAATGCTGACCAGCGTGTACGCGCTGACGCTCAGGGCGGTGTTCCAGTCGGCGGGCGTGGTGTCGAGGAAGCGGCCCTCCATCGCCTCACGCGGCGCGTAACCGATGCTGTGGACGAGGTAGTCGAGGTGGCCGAACTCCGCTTTGGCGCGGGCAAACAGGGCGCTCAGATCGTCCTCGCTGGTGGCGTCGGCCTGCGCCATCCAGGTGTGCTCGTGACCCGCCAGCAGCTTCTCCAGCTCCGGCTTCAGGCGTTCGCCCTGATAGCTGAAGCCCACCTTGCAGCCCGCTTCGAGCAGCTGTTGGGCAATCGCCCAGCCCAGGCTGCGGGCATTGGCCACGCCCATCACCAGGGCCGCCTTGTCACTCAGATCAATGCTAATCATGCTTCCGAATCTAGCAGGCCAGGCGGAGCTGACGGGCGGGGTCAGCCGGCGGGTGGGGCAGGTTCAGCTCTGTCCCTGACGCCGAGGGAACCAGGTTGACGGGAGCAGCGGTCTGGTGTTAACGTAAATCGGATCACTATTTACATGACAGCGTACAGGCAACGGGCGGCTGGAGCGATGTCTGGCAGGGGCGACGACCGCTGACGCTGAATGAATTTTTCCTCCGGCAGGGAACGAGACTCAGGGTGGTCAAGGAGATAAAGTGGCTGAAATCATGTTGTTCCACCACGCGCAGGGGCAGACGCCGGGTTTTCTCGCGTTTGCAGACGAACTGCGGCAGGCCGGGCACACCGTCCACACCCCGGACCTCTTCGGGGGCCAGACCTTTGACAGTATCGAGGCGGGCGTGGCCTACGCTAAAGGGGTCGGCTTCGGCACCCTGCTCGATGCCGGAGTTCAGGCCGCAGATGAGCTTTCCAGCGACCTCGTGTACGCCGGCTTCTCGATGGGAGTGATGCCCGCGCAGAAGCTGGCCCAGACCCGCCCCGGGGCGAAGGGAGCGCTGCTGTTCTCCGCCTGCATGCCCGTCACGGAGTTCGGGGACGAGTGGCCGCAGGGCGTGCCGGTGCAGATTCACGGCATGGACGCCGACCCATTTTTTGCCGATGAGGGCGACCTCGACGCGGCCCGTGCCCTCGTGGAGTCGGCCAGGCATGCAGAGCTGTTCGTCTACCCCGGCGACGGACACCTGTTCGCCGACTCCAGCCTGCCGTCGTACGACGCCGCAGCCGCCACGCTGCTCACCCGGCGGGTGCTCGACTTCCTGGCGCAGGAGTAGGTCGGGCACGTCCAGCAGCAATTAAATGGGTGAAAACCTCACGGCTTCTCCCACACCCGAAGTTGTTGTCCTTGTCGGGCTATCCGGTTTGTCTCCCTGTTCGGGCAGGCAGGCTCCGTCCACGAGCAATACAGGAGCCTGACAATACAGGAGCCTGACAGGATTCTCAGCCAACAACGACGCCCTGCATGACGACGCCCCACATCACGAAAGCGCCTGGCCCGTCAGCTGCGACTGGGTTTATTCGGCTGGGGTTTATTCGTCTGGGCTTTATTCGGCTGGGCTTTACACGTTTGAGGCCACGGATAAGCAAACCTGAGAGCGAGATGACCCTTTGCGTAAGTCTCTGGCGGCGCAGTGCACACTTGCCCCCATAAAGGTTCACTAACCTACCGCCGAAGGTATTCGTCAGGCGCTCAACCGCTCAAAAACCAAGCTCAACCACTCAAAAACCAAGGAGAACACCATGTTGAATCTCGAAGACGCCCGCCGCATTATTGCCGCCGCCGAACGGAAGGCGGTTGAAATTGGACAGCCGATGAATGTGGCCGTGGTCGATGCCGGAGGCAACCTGATTGCCCACGCCCGGATGGACGGCGCGTGGATCGGAAGCATTGATATTTCGATCAACAAGGCGTTCACCTCACGCGCCTTCGACATCTCGACCAGAGATCTGGCAGGTGAAAGTCAGTCTGGTGGTCAGTTCTTCGGCATTCACGCCTCGAATGGCGGACGTGTCATGATTTTTGCCGGAGGCATTCCGATCAGGCAGGGCGGTGTGGTGGTGGGAGCCGTGGGCGTGAGCGGCGGATCGGGCGAGCAGGATCACGCCGTGGCCGAGGCGGGTGTGGCCGGGCTGTAACGCAGCGAGAGTCGGCGCGGTCACATCCGGCTGGTCAGAAGACGGTTCACGTCAAAGAAAGTACCTCGCCCTCCTCACCCAGCGCCGGGTAAGTCTCTCCCCTTTCCCGGTACAACTCGGCCAGCTCCGGGTAGGCCCACTCGAAGGTCAGCAGCTCCAGCGCCTCGCCCGTCAGCTGCGGAGTGGCGTACATGCCCGCCTCCAGCCGCT
>JANXWI010000503.1 GCA_025351205.1 Deinococcus sp. | reverse complement strand
CGGGCAAACGGCCCGATCTGGTCGAGGCTGCTGGCGTGGGCCACCAGACCGTAGCGGCTGACCCGCCCGTAGGTCGGTTTGAAGCCGTAGATTCCGGTGAACGCGGCGGGCTGCCTGACCGAGCCGCCCGTATCCGACCCCAGGCTGAGCGGCACGATGCCCGCAGCCACCACCGCCGCGCTGCCGCCGGACGTTCCCCCCGGCACGCGCCCAAGGTCCCAGGGGTTGAGCACCGGCCCGTACGCGCTGGTCTCGCTGCTGCTGCCCATCGCGAACTCGTCCATGTTGGCCTTGCCCACCACGACGGCCCCCGCCGCCATCAGCCGGGCGACTGCCGTGGCGGTATACGGGCTGACGTACCCTTCCAGCATCCGGCTACCGCAGGTGGTGCGGGTGCCCCGGAGGTTGAGGTTGTCTTTGATGATGATCGGCACGCCCGCCAGCGCCAAAGTTTCACCCGCCGCCAGCCTGGCCCCAACCTGGGCGGCCTGTTCGGCAGCGTGCGGATTGAGGCTGATCAGGGCATTGAGTGAGCGCCCGGCCTCGGCGCGGTCCAGGGCCGATTGCAGGGCAGAGAGCGGGCCGAGTTCACCGCGCGATACCTGGGCGGCCAGCTGACTGGCGGTGGGAAGCGGAAGGGGCGCGGGAGCGTCGGGCGTTGACATGCCAGCATCTTAACGGCGCAGCCAAAGTGGAGGCGGGGTGGGTGAGCAGACGTGATCCTGCCGGTCCTCAGCCCGCCGGCTGCACGAGCACCGCGTCTCCGACGTGCAGCCGGGTCTTGACCAGCAGTTCCGGCGGCAACATCAGCTGGGTGCCCGCCGTCGGTCCCGCCGAGATGGGCAGGGTATGCACCACGTTCTGCGGGTCGCGCAGGGCCACGTGCGAAACATGCCGCCCCAGGTCTTCCTTCCAGCGGCGCAGAATGGTCTCGTCGATCACCGCCACGCCCTTGACCTGCCGCGTCACCGCCACCGTCAGGCGGGCCACCCGCGACTTGCGCGGAACCAGCAGCCCCAGCCTGGCCAGCCGCGACAGCATCTGGAGGGCGTCAGGGTCGCGGGCCAGTTCACGCAGCGGCGTTCCGGCATCGACCTCGCGCAGCACCCCTTCCTGACGCAGGGTCCAGGACATCCGGGCCACCCGTTCGGGCGAGCTGATGCGGGCTGGCCCCTGAAGCAGCAACTCGGGCATGGGCAGGTCCGCCAGCGCCTCCATCGCCACGGCGTCTATTTCGGCGTCGAGGTGCGGGTCCGGATGAATCTGCCCCTCCTCGAAGTTGAAGCGCCCGCGCGGGTCGGCCAGCAGTTCCGAGAGCGCCGAGACGCCGCGCAGATACCCGAATTCCAGATGCCTGACCCGGCCCTCCTGAAGCCACGCCTGAAATTCCTGGGTGCGGTAGACCCGCAACACGCCGGTACGGCGGCTCTCCGCGAGCATGTACAGCAGCTCCAGAAAGTCAAAGGTTTCGAGGCTGGACGTGGAGCGGGTCATGGCGCGTGGGTCATAGTGTCGGGGTCACCGGGGGCCAGCTGAAAGCGGAGGAATGGAAGCGTAGCAGGGAAAAACTGCGGGTGAAGAGGGCCTGGAAGAAGGGGAAGGCAGTGAACGTCAGCGGCAGGATCAGGCGCGTCTGGTCGGAAAGAATTCTTGAATGCAGAGACGTCAGACGCGAAGAGTTGAGATGGAAAGTGCCCCGCATCGCTGCTGGCCCGCCAACTCGACTGACCCTCTCGACGTGGCCCTCTCGACGTGGCTCATTCGACTGGCCCACTCGATCAGCCCGCCGACTGGACCTGTACCGCAGACAGCCCTCGGGACGCATCTGACCTTATCAGACACCCGCACGCCTGACATTCTTCTCACAGCGCTGCTCTGGACAGGTCTGGCCTTTCCGGCGGACACGGCTTCAGCCTCGGAGCAGGCCGCTGAACTCGCCCCGGTCCAGTTCGGGCAGATCCTGAAGGCTGTTCAGACCGAACTCGATCAGGAATCTGGCGGTGGTGGCGTACAGCAGCGGCTGACCCACCGCAGGCGACCTGCCCGTAACCCGCACCAGTTCGCGCTCCTGCAAGGTCAGGACGGTGTTGGCCGAGCCGCCCCGCATGGCCTCGATCTCGGCGCGGGTCACGGGCTGGCGGTAGGCGATGACCGCCAGCACTTCCAGGGCCGCAGACGACAGGGCAGGAAGCGGCGGCGGGGCCAGGACCGGCGAGAGCTGCGCGGCCCGCTCGGGCAGCACCACCAGGCGGTATCCGCCCCCCACCGCCTCGACCCGGAAACCCGCCCCCATCGCCAGCAGCGCCGCGTCGTAGGCCGCCACCAGGGTGGTGGTTTCTGCCGCAGACAGTTTCAGCAGGCCGCCCAGTTCGCCGAGACCCAGGGGCCGTCCGGCGGCCAGCAGCGCCGCGCCCAGCAGTTCGCGCCCGCCAGGCAGCGAGCCGCCCTCTTCAGAAAGATTGGTTTCCCCGGCAGGTCTGGTCCCGGTTTTCATGCCAGGGCCGCCAGCAGGTCGCTGTGTGGCACGGCCCCCAGCCTGAGCACCTGCCGCGTCCTGAGATCGAACACCGTGCTCGCCAGCCCGGAGCTGATCGGCCCAGCATTGATCGGCACGGAGCTGATTGACTCGGGTTTGACCTGTGCGCCACTGACCGAAGGCGTCACGGAGGAGGCGTCACCGTCAGCACACAGCAGCAGATCGGCCAGACCGTAGCCCCGGGCCTGTTCATGGCTGCTGGCCGCCGCCAACCCGCTGGGGTTGAGGCTGGTGGTTGCCAGGGTGCCGCCCACCGCCGCCAGCAGCGCCTGTATCACCGGATGCGCCGGGACTCTCAGCCCCACCACGCCGCCGGGAGCCAGCCAGGCCGGGCAGGTTGCCGTGGCCCAGGCCAGGACCGTGAGTGGCCCCGGCCAGAAGACCGCCAGGCGTTCCAGCTCGTCTTGCCCGGGCCGCAGCCAGCCGCGCGCCTGATGCATGCCGAGGCAGGAAAGCTGCACGGGCTTGCCCGCCTCCCGGCCCTTGAGGGTGTACAGGCGCTGCACCGCTGCCCTGGAGGTGGGCAGGGCCGCCAGCCCCCAGACGGTTTCACTGGGGTAGCCGACCACGCCGCCGCGCCGCAACACCTGCACGGCCTGGGCGATCTCCCCGAGACGGTCCTGCTGCTGTTGCCGACTTTCCAGCGTCATGTCCACCGCCACTCCAGTTCTGGCCCCTCTGCGTTCCAGCCTCTTTCTGTTCGGCCAGCAGTCTAGCGGCTCCAGCAGTTCTGGTGGTCCCGGCAGTTTAGTCGCGCAGCAGCCTCTTTGAGAAAAAACGTAAGCAACTTGCAAGACTTACTCTCTATACTTGGCGTATGGCCGTCTTCGAATACCGAGTCCGTGACCGAGCCGGGAAGATGATGAGTTCCCAGCTGGAGGCCGACACTCTGGCCCAGGTGCGCGACAACCTGCGTTCCAAGGGGCTGCTGATCGTCGAGATCAAGCCCGCCCGCACCGGCCTGAGCGGCGACGTCAAGATTCCCTTTCTCTCTGACCGCCCGCCCGGCCTGAAGCAGGTCGCCCTGTTCTCCAAACAGATGGCGACCCTGATCAATGCTGGTGTGCCGCTGGTCCAGTCGCTGGCCATCATGCAGCGTCAGCTGGAAAGCAAGTCGTTTCAGAGCATCCTGAAAATCGTCCGGACCGACGTCGAGTCGGGCACGCCGCTGTCCGAGTCGATCACCAAACACCCCAAGGTCTTTAACCGCCTGTACATCAACCTGGTGCGGGCCGGAGAAACCTCGGGCACGCTCGACGCCATCATGGGGCGCATCAGCGACTTTCAGGAGAAGCAACTCGCCCTGAACGGCAAGATCAAGAGTGCCCTGACTTACCCGGTGATCGTGCTGGTATTCGCGCTGGGTGTGACCTACTTTCTGCTGACGACCATCGTGCCGCAGTTCGCGGGCATCCTGATTCAGCTGGGCGGAGACCTGCCGCCGCTGACCAAGGGTCTGATCGCCGTTTCCAACTTCTTGCAGCACCAGACGCTGATCATTGTCGCCATCGTGGCCGTGTCGGTGTTCGTGTACCGACGCTATTACGCCACCGTCAAGGGCCGCTACCAGATCGACACCTTCAAGCTGCGCATTCCCATTCTGGGAACCCTGCTGAAACGGAGCGCAATCGCCTCGTTCGCCCGCACCTTCGGGCTGCTGATTTCCAGCGGCGTGAACATCATCGAGAGCCTGGAAATCACCAAGGGCACGGCAGACAACGCGGTGATCGAGGAGGCCATCGAGAACGCCCGCAACGTGGTGATGGTCGGTGAGCAGATGAGCGGTTCGCTCGCCAGCAGCAAGATCTTTCCGCCGATGGTCGTGTCGATGGTCGCCATCGGCGAGGAGACCGGCGCGCTGGACAACATGCTGGGCAAGGTCGCCGACTTTTATGAGCGCGAGGTGGACGAGGCCGTGGAAGGCCTGACCGCCGCCATCGAGCCGGTGATGATCGTGTTTCTGGGACTGATCGTGGGCCTGATCGTGGCAGGCATGTTCCTGCCGATGTTCGCAGTGATCGGCCAGCTCAGCAAATAGTTTGTAAGGTGACTTTGGACCTGTCACTAAACCTATATACATGTCAC
>JANXWI010000465.1 GCA_025351205.1 Deinococcus sp. | reverse complement strand
GCCGCGTCCTGCCGGGCGGCCTGCTGGGCCTCCAGAAAGGCGGCCCGCAGCGCGTCGGGCAGCGCCCCGGATTTCTCGCTGTAGAACCGCTCGAACAGTTCCAGGCGGCTCAGGCCCTCACGCTCGGCAAAGGGAGTCTTGTCGATCAGCACGTCCGGAGAATCGAGTTCCACGGCCAGCACGCCCGGCAGCACGCTCAGCACCTGCGCCTTGAGGCCGGGCAGGGCGGTGCCGGCAAGCGCGCTGACCACCACCTTCAGCAGTCCCTGGAAGCTGCGCGCCTCGTCCAGCCTGCGCTCCAGGGTGTCGTGGGTGACGCGCAACGTTTTCAGCTCGCGTCCGCTCGACAGCTCGATGGGCGTGACCCGCGCGGGCCGCCCTGCCGTCACCTCGATCAGGTTCACCTGCTTCTGCTCGCCGCCCTCGCCGAAGTCGAGCTGGATGATGCTGCCTGGATAGTGGGCGCTCACCGCGTCGCCCACCCCCTGCGGCTTATGCACGTGCCCGAGTGCCGCGTACTGGGTGCCCGCCGGAAACTGCATGCCGCTGACCGTGTAGGTCTTGCTCAGGTCGAGGGTGATGCTGCGCTGGCCGCTGGGCTTGGCCCCGTCGAGGGTGGTGTGCAGCATCATCATGTTGACCGCGCCCGGCTGGTAACTGCGTCCCACGTATTCCATGATCTGCCCCATGCCGTCACGGAACTTCTGCCGCCACGCGCCCACGTCCTGGCCCAGCAGGTCGGCGGCGCGCAGCAGTCGGCGTTCGGACAGGAAGGGAATCGCGCCGACCACCAATCTCTCGCCGCCCCGCGTCTCTATGGTGCGCGTGAGCTGGGTCAGGTCGGTGGGCAGCTCGGCCACCATCTGCACGCCCACCCAGCCGAGCAGTCCGCTCAGGCCCGACAGTCTGCTGGCGCTGTCGTGGTTGCCCGCGATGACCACGCTGGGAATGCCCAGTTCCTTGAGGCGCAGGAAAAATTCGTACACCACGCCCTCGGCGGCGGCGGGCGGGTTCACGGCGTCGAACAGGTCACCCGACACCAGCACGGCGTCGGCGCGTTCGCTGCGGGCCAGCCCCGTGATCTCGGTCAGCGCGTCCTGCAACTCTGGCGTGCGGTCATACCCTCTGGTCGTTCGTCCTGCATGAAAATCGGCGGTATGAAGTACGCGCATAGTGAACAGGATAGCGTCTGAGAAGGATAAAGATTGGTGCAGTCGGCTGCCCGTGGGCGAGCGCCAGCGGCTACCATCGGAAGCATGAACCTGCCCGAGCGCGTCACCGTCAACCCGCTCCAGTGCGGCGCGAGGTCCTGCATCCGGGGCCTGCGGATTCGGGTCAGTGACCTTCTCGGCCTGCTGGGCGAAGGCGTCAGCGAAGACGAGATTCTGGCCGATTTCCCCGATCTGGAGCGCGAAGACCTGCTGGCCGCGCTGCTGTACGCCGCCCGTTACCTCGATCACCCCCGCCTGACTATCAACTAAAACTATTTTTTGATCAACGAAATCAATTTATCTGTACTTTTTTAAGTAATATCTAAAACATATATCACGCGAATATTCCCATTTTTCAGTTATAGCTAACTCAAAGCGAAATTCACGATAGATAATCGTAGAATTATCGTTGTCTAGGTTATCAATCAGAAACTGAAGAGGTGTCTTGTATTCTTCTATAATATTGCGGAATAAATCCAGATCTGGTCGGAAAATATAGATAATTGGTGGAGTGTATTTATCAATTTCCATCAGTAATTCTTGGTAACTTTTTGGAGTCTTTAGTAACATCTCGTCGGATTCATATGTGGTCAGCGGTAGTACAATCATAAAATGATATTCTAGATTGTGATCTTTTAAATGAGTGGTAATTAAAAAGAATAAATGAGCGATAACTTTTAAAACTTCTTCACTGTCATCCATTTCAGTATCAACATGTGTAGTTATATATCGACTTTTCTCCAAGGACCCGATATTTTCAGTAATCCAGTCACATAAGTTTGCAGTTTTTATCATATCTACAACCTCTTAATTACCACAGGCAACTTGACTATCTTACCACCCCTCCAGCACGATCTTGCCGATCACGCCCAACCCCTCAAGCTGCCGGTGCGCCTCCCGCAAATTCTCAGCGTTGATGGGCGACATGCGCTGCGCAGCGGTGCCGCGCAGCTTGCCCGCGTCCACCAGCTCCGACACGGCGTTCAGCAGCCTCCCCTGCTCGGCCATGTCGTCGGTCTGAAACAGGCTGCGGGTGAACATGAATTCCCAGGCGAAGGTGCCACTCTTCTGCTTGAGCTGCGCCAGATCGATGCCCGTGGCCGAGTCGATGGCGACCACGTAGCCCTGCGGCCTGAGCATGGCCACGATGCCCGCCCAGTGCTGCTCGGTGAAATAGGTGCTGTAGACGTAATGCACGCCGCCCAGGCCCGCGTTGCCCAGGCCCAGTGCCCTCAGTTGCGCGGGCATGTCTCCCTTGTGGTCGATCACATAGTCTGCACCCAGTTCGCGCACCCAGGCCGCCGACTCCGGGCGCGATGCGGTGGCAATGACACTCAGGCCCGCGTGCTTGGCAAGCTGAATGGCAATGCTGCCCACGCCGCCCGCCCCGCCGATGATCAGCACCGACTTGCCCGCGTCTTCCCCGCCTACACGAATGTGCATCCGGTCAAACAGGCCCTCCCAGGCGGTGATGGCGGTCAGCGGCAGCGCGGCGGCGTCGGCAAAGCCCAGCGTGCGTGGTTTGTGGCCCACGAGGCGCTC
>JANXWI010000373.1 GCA_025351205.1 Deinococcus sp. | reverse complement strand
AGGGTGGCGCTTCGTGTCGCTGCACGCCCCCGACCTGCTGCGGGTGCGCCGCCTGCTGGGCCGGGCAGACGTGTTCGATAGGGTCGTGTTCGATGTGGTTGCCCAGACGGGTGAGGCAGGTCAGACAGCTGCACCGTCCTCCGACCTGCTTGCCGAACTGGCCGCTCTGAACGGCGTGAGTGAGGTGTTTGGTCATACGGAACTGGAACAGATCGCGGCCCTGGCGGCTCAGGGCTTCACGCCCGCCGACCTGCTGGCCAAGACCCGCATCGTGCTGAGCGAGCGGCGCAACTACGACCCGCAGGCCGCCCGCCGGGTGCTGAACGCGCTGCCCGCCTGGCGCAGCCTGGACCTCGACACCTCGCAGCTTTCGCCGCAGGAGGTGGCCCGGGCCATCAGCGAGTGGCTGCCCGCTGCCGAACGGGCGCAGCCGTGAGCGCCCGCATCACCCGGCTGGAAGGGGTGGTGTACCGCCTGCCCCTGCGCGGCACGCTGGCCTGGGGCAAGGGATCGAGCCTGAGCGTGGCCGAACACGTGCTGGTGCGGGTTTACCTGGGCGACGGCAGCATAGGTCTGGCCGAGGCCCCGCCGCGCCCGACCATCTACGGCGAGACTCCGGGAAGCGTGCTGGGACTGCTGGCACATCTGGAACCGGCGCTGGTGGGTCTGGACATCACCGACGTGGCGGCCCTGGACGCGGCCCGTAACAGCGTGGTGAACAACCACACGGCGCGCGGGGCACTCGACATGGCGCTGCACGACGCCCGCGCCCAGGCGGCGGGCGGCACGCTGTTCGGGGCGCTGCTGGGACCGCAGACGCGGGTGCGGGCCAGCTTCATCCTGGGCATCGCTTCTCCCGCCGAAATGCTGGCCGAGGCCGCCCGCGTGGTGGCTGCGGGCGTGCGGGTGCTGAAGGTCAAGGTAGGCCGCGACCACGCCCACGATCTGCGCCTGATAGGAGAGCTGCGGGCCGAGTACGGCGACTCGGTGCAGCTGTACGCCGACAGCAACGAAACCCTGACCCCCGAACTGGCCCCGGCGGCGCTGGAAGCCATGCAGAGCGCGGGCCTGAGCCACGTCGAGGAGCCGCTGCCGGTGCGGCTGCTGCGGGAACGGGCGGCGCTGCGGGCGCGGGGTATTCTGCCGGTCATCGGTGACGACAGCTGTTTCACGCCCGCTGACCTGGAACGCGAGCTGGATTTTGGCACCATCGACATTCTGAACATCAAGACCGCCAGAACCGGCTTCACCGACAGCCTGAGCATGCTCGCGCGGGCGCGGCAGGCCGGGCTGGGCGTCATGATCGGCTCGCAGGCCAGCACCGGCCTGGGCACCCTGCACGCCGCCCTGATGGCCTCGCAGGCGGGCGTGAGCGAACCGAGCGAACTGAGCTTCGCGCTGAAATTGCAGGACGACCTGCTGACCGGCCCCATCGAGTTTCAGGACGGCTGGCTGGATGTGGCGGCGCTGAGCGGTCTGCGCGTGGACGAGGCCAAGCTGCGGCGCTACCGGGTGAATTGACTGGAAACACATGGGAAGCGGGCAGATTCGCTGTCACGCTGAATCTGCCCGCCCTGCTCCGGTTCCGTTACTGGTGTTCGGGCTGCGGCGCGTGCAGCAGCGTGTGCAGCAGCATGGCAAAAATGCCCAGGGCCAGCACGCCCAGCAGCCCCAGCAGTTCGGCGCTGGACTGCTGGCGGTAGCCCCAGGCTCCCAGCAGCAGAAAGAGCATCAGGGTGAACATCAGGGCGTTGCGGCGTTCGGGGCGGTACAGGTAGGCCCAGCCGCCGCCGATCATGGCGAACAGCAGGGGCAGGCTCAGGGCGCTCAGCATTTCCACGCCTCCACTATGCACCAGCGGCGTGAGGCATGCTTAACAATTCTTCACATTCAGGCCTGAACAGTGGAGTGTGCATGCCCGGCATTCGAGCGGCTCCGGTCCCGTGCAGAACATTGTTCAATGGAGGGTGCAGGGTGGGTAAGGCGTCGGTGAATGCCCCGTCCGATCATCCATCCCTGGAGGCGGGAGTGTATCCCAGCCCATATCCGCCTCTCCTTCAGACCACCAGTCCGAAGACTGTCGCTGCCAGGGCGGCTCCGGTCTCTGCCGCACCATGCGCCACGACGGGCCGCCGCCGAGCCAGTGCCCGGCTGCTCATGCGCCACACCTTCCCGCTGCCTCTGAGCGTGCCCGGCAATGAGATGTTCGGCGATGCGGCGCCCGG
>JANXWI010000406.1 GCA_025351205.1 Deinococcus sp. | reverse complement strand
GACCCCGTTCGTTTGGGGTGGCAAAAGGAAAGCAAGGCGAGATCGGGCCCGTTCTAGACGCCATGCACTGGGTGGCTCTGGAGCGTGCTCGACTCAGGCAATCTCTTGAACACGTAAACCTGTGGCAAGTGACCCACTAGGACGGTTTCATCAGGCTTACTGCCGTTCAATCCACGTCATCGCCCGGTCCGCCAAACTGTCGAGCGCCCGCACGCTCAGTTCGATGTGCTCCTCCAGCGTGTCTTCGATCCTGTTGTGGCTGATGCCGCGCAGGCTCTGCACGAACAGCATCACGGTGGGTACCCCGGCGCGGGACACCTCGGCGGCGTCGTGCAGCGGGCCGCTGGGCAGGCGATGCGTCTGCGGCGCAAACTCCAGGATGCTGGCCTCGCAGGCGTCGATCAGCTCCGGGTGAAACAGAATCGGCTCAATGTTCCAGATGTCGCCGAAGCTCACGGTGCAGCCCGTCTCTCCGGCAAACCACTGGGCCACCTCCTGCGCGTCCTTCCACATGGCCGCCAGCGCCTCAGCGTTCAGGTGGCGCTGGTCCAAGGTCAGCTCGCAGGTCTCGACCACGCTGGTCACGATGCCGGGCAGGGTTTTCACGCTGCCGATGGTGCAGACCCCGCCGTGGCGCTCGGCGATCACGTAGATCTCGGAGGCCAGCTTGGCAGCGGCCAGCAGCGCGTCTTTTCTGGCCTTCATCGGGGTGCTGCCGCTGTGCGCCGCCTGCCCGTGAAAGGTGACGGTGTGCCGCTCGACGCCCACCGTGCCCAGTACCGACCCCAGCGGCAGCCCCAGCCCCTCCAGCACCGGCCCCTGCTCGATGTGCAGCTCCAGGTAGGCGGCGGCGTTTTTCAGCTCCTCACGGGCCTGCGGGGCGTCTTCCAGCCTCACGCCGATGTGTTCCAGCGCCGAGCCGAGCGTCACGCCGTCTTTATCGGTCAGCTTCGCCATCTCTCCTGGGTCGAAGTGCCCGCTGGCCGCGCTGCTGCCGTACAGGCTACGCCCGAAGCGGGCGCCCTCCTCGTCGGCCCAGTCCACCAGCCGCAGGGTCACGGGCGGTTTCCCCGCGTACTGTTCGTTCATGCGCCGCATCACCTCCAGGCCCGCCAGCACGTTCAGGCAGCCGTCGAGCCAGCCGCCGTTGGGCACGCTGTCGAGGTGCCCGCCGATCAAGAGTTCGCGGTCCGATTCGCCTCTCAGGGTGGCCCAGTAGTTGCCCGCTGCGTCCTGATGCTGTAGGGCGGGCAGGGCGTCCAGGCGCTGCTTCAGGAAGGCGCGGGCCACCAGCCAGGGGTCGGTGAAGGCCACGCGCTGAGCGCCGTGTTCGTCGCCGGTCAGTTCGCGCAGCGCCTTGAGTTCCTGCACGGTGCGGGCCGGGTCAAGAGGCATACGGTGCCTTTGATGAATACGGTGCCTTTGATGAATACGGTGCCTTTGATGAATACGGTGCCTTTGATGAATACGGTGCCTGTGTATGGTGAGCCGTCCTGGCCAGTGTCGGGGCTGCAAAATCGGAACGATGTGGAAGGGCCGGTTGAAAGTGGTTCATTTGGACAACGGGTGGCATGTCGGCTCCTCGGGTGGGCGAATTTAAACCATGCCTGCGCCCTGAATTCAGGCAGACAGAGAGCGTGGACCGCCTCATGATAAAGCGGCCCACGCCCCAGGAGGAGAAGATTGACTATTTCGGCAGGGCCACGCTCGACACGGTGAAGGGCAGCTCGGGCGTCAGGCCGGGGCCGCGCTTGTCGAACTGCGAGTTGACCACCAGCAGGCGGCTGCCGTTCTGGGCGATGGTGGTCGGGTAGCGCAGGCTGGCGTCGCTGAAGGCCGTGCCCAGCGTGCCGCTGCCGTAATCTGCCAACAGGGTGACGGGCACGATCAACGCGGCGCTGTTGCGGACCACGTACAGCGTCTGCCCATTGAGCAGGATGCCGTCGCCGCTCATCACGGTGCCGCCGCCCAGGTTGATCTCGGCCACAGTCTTGTCGGCCACGGTGATGCGGAACAGCTTGCCGGTGTTCGACTGCACCACGATCAGGTACTTTCCGTCTGCCGTGGCCGCGATGCCGTTCAGGTTGAAGCCCGCCTGATACTTGAGCGCCGTGCCGGTGAAGTCGAGCCAGGGGGTCAGCTCGCCCACGCCGCTGGCCGTGCGGGCCACCCGGAACAGGACGGGGCGGCTGGAATCGGTGAAGTAGGCCCCCTCGGCGGTGAGCGCCACGTCGTTGATGAAGGTGCCGCCTGCGGGCACGGCGGGCGTGTCGAAGGCCTTGATCAGCGCCTTGCTGCCGGTGTCGTACACGAAGATTTTGCCGCTGCCTCCGCCCGCCACGTACAGCCGCCCGGCCTCGTCCACCTTCATGCCGATGGCGGTGGGACGCTCTGCGACTGGCGGAAGCAGCACCTCGGTGTCCTTCTTGCCGAGCGTGCCTTTAAAGATGGTGCCGTCGGTGGTGCTGCCGACATAGAAATTCTGGCTCCCGGCACGGTATGCCACGCCCTCCGGATAGACGGCGCTGCCCGGCAGGGTGTAACTGGTCACCTCGGCTGGGACGGTTTCGGGGGCGCAGGCGGCGAGGGTTCCGGCGAGCAGCAGGGCAGACAGGATTTTCATCATGTCCTGATCTTAAGAACCCCAGGTGAGAGCTGATATCTTCAGCGCAGGTGTGGGCTTTAGAAATCCGGGACAGAACTCAGCTGAAAGTGGTCCATTTCGGATTCGGACCTGTGCTGACCGTCCACTGTCAGGCTCAGCGCTTGCCGACCCTGTTGCCGCTGCCCGTCGTGGACATCACCGGCTTGCTGCCCTTCAGGGCCTTCTGCCACGTGACTCTGTTGTCGCTGCCGACCAGCACGATTCGGCCCACCGTGGCCGCCGTGACCCTGTTGTCGCTGCCGTTCACGCTGATCTGGGTGCAGCTGCCGGTGAGCGTCACCGTATTGTTGCTGCCGCTGACCGTCACAGCCCCGCCCTGGCAGGCCATCGTCTGCCTGAGGTCGCTGCCCGCCATCATCTGCCCCAGGCCGGGCACGGTCATGGTGGCTCCCTGCGCGGCGGCGGGGCTGGAGGCGAGAACAAGCAGAACGGCTGGGAACAGGGTTTTGAACCGTGAATGCATACATCCTCCAGGACAGAAAAAGGCCAGCCGACTCGCGAGCAGGCTGGCCGAGGGGTCAAGCGTTCTGACCTACTTCATCGCCTTCTTGCCGGTGGCCGCTTCCCACACACTGTAATCTACCGCCCCCGCTGCCGGGTCGGCTTTCAGGATGCCCAGGCTCCTGAGCAGCGTCACGTTGGCCTTGTACGTGGCCGGGTCGAGGTAGCCCGCGTCGCCCTTGAGGGTGGGTCCGGCGCTGTACAGCTTGGCGATTTCGGTCATCTGCCAGGTCTGGTGTCCGGCGGCGCTCGCCCGCGTGCCGCTGCCCTTGCAGGTG
>JANXWI010000405.1 GCA_025351205.1 Deinococcus sp. | reverse complement strand
GCAAGACGCGGCTGGCGCAGGCCCTGGCTGCCGAGTTGACAGCTACTGGACCGACCACAACTGGCCGGGGCCGGGTGCTGTGGCTGACCCTGGGCGACGATTCGCCTGAAAGTGTGCTGCTCAGGCTGCTCGGCTTGCTGGGCGAGAGGGCTGCGCCGCGCCCGTTGCAAGGTCTGGCCGCTGCCCTGCGGCAGGCGCTGGCACGGGCCGGACTGGCGGGCCTGGTTCTCGACGACGCCTGGAACAGCCACACCGTCCAGACGCTTCAGGGCGCCCTGCCGCCGGGGCTGCCGGTGGTGCTGACCTCGCGCCAGCGGCAGGCGGGCTGGCCGCGCGTGTCGCTCGACAGGCTGGAGCGCTCCGCCTCTCTGCAACTGCTTCAAGACCAGGTACGAACCGGGGCCGTCACGCCATCGGCGACCATGCAAGACGCGCTGTGCGCCCTGCTGGGCGATCACCCGTACGCCCTGCGGCTGGCCGCCCGGACGCTCGGCAGCGGTCAGCTCGGCCTGGAATCGCTGCTGGACTCGCTGAACGCCGCCGCTGGGCCGGGGCCGGGGCAGGCGGTGGACGGAATCAGCCCCGGCATCGTGGCGCTGCTGCGCCGGAGTGTCGAGGCGCTGAGCGAGAAGGCGCACGAGGCGTACCTGGGGCTGGGCGCCCTGCCCTCGCCCGCCAGCAGCCCGGAACTGCTCTCGCTGCTGATCCGCAGGCCGCTGGAGGCCACCGAGACCGCGCTGTTCGAGCTGCTGAACCTGGGGCTGGTGACGCGCCACGCCCACCAGGGGTCGGAGCTGACGAGCTACCTCATGCACGACCTGACCTGGCAGAGCGCCCGTCAGACCCAGGCACACCTGCCCACATCGGTGTTGCGGGCCACCGCCGGGTACGCCCAGCACCGGAGCGCCGAGCCGGACGCCCTGCACCTCGACCTGCCCAACCTGCTGGGCGCGGCGCGGCTGGCCGAGGCGTCGGGCCACCCTGAGACGCTGGTGGCCCTGATGACCGGGCTGCTGGGCGGCAGCTACCTGGCGGCGCACGGCTTTCCGGCGGGCCAGTTGCCGCTGCTTCAGGCGGCGGCCCAGGCGGCTTCGGCGCGGCAGGACTGGGCGGCGGCGGCGCGGCTGCACGGCAAGCTGGGCGACGTTCATCAGGCGCTGCTGGGCGAGCTGGCCCCGGCCACCGACTGCTACCTGCTGGCCCAGGGCTACGCCGGACAGGCCGGACTGACGGCGATGCAGGCCACCTTCGCCGCGCTGGCGGGAACCATGCTGGCGATGCAGGGCCGCCTGGAGGAAGCGGGCGCGACGCTCGAAGAAGCCCTGAGCCACGCCCGCCGCAGCCAGGACCCACTGTGTCTGGCACGGGTTCAGGAGCAGGGCGGCATCATGAGGGCCTTACAACAGGATTTCACGGGGGCCAGAGCAGCGCTGCTGGAAGCCAGGGCCACTCTGAAGCCGCTGATGGAGCGTGAACACCCGCGTTTTCAGGAGGCACAGGCGCTGTTCTTCAATGTCACCAGAAACCTGGGACAGTCTGAGCAGCGGCTGGGCCGACTGCCTCAGGCCCTGGCCCTCAAGCGCGAGGCGCTGGAGATCGCGCTGGAACGCGGCGAACAGGTCCGGGTCGCCAAGGCCCGTACCGATATAGCGGAGGTCCTGAGCCTGATGGGCAACCAGACAGCGGCGGCCAGGACCGAATTGACGCAGGCCGCCGCGCTGTACCGCGACCTGGGGGCCACCGCGCGCGAACAGGAGGTTCTGGCGCTGCTCGCGGCCCTGCCCGCCTGAATGTGGCCTGCTGCACATCACCTTTCCTCCATGATAAACATTCACTCCACCACAAAGGAGAACCATGTCCGACCCTGCCCCCAGGTTTCGTCCTCTCACTTTCCTGCTCCGACTGCTGCTCCTGGGTCTGCTCGGCCTGCTCCCGGCGGGCGGCTGGATTCGGGCACAGACCGCTTCCAACGCCAATTCTTCTACAGTGCGGTTGCCCGCCTCCATTCCCCTGCTGCTTCCAGGGGCTGATAAGCCGGTCACTGTTCAGCCTGCCAGACTGCTCACTGCCGTGAGGGTAGATGACCAGACGTTGCGCTGTGCCAGCGACGCCTTCGAGCTTCCCGGACAAGCCTGGGATGCGGGCCTCAGCAGCGGCGGCATCACCCTGAAGGTGGGCAGCAAGGCAGGCCAGACGATCACTCCACAGGAGCGGGCCGCACAACTGAATATCAAGCGGCCAGACGCGCCAGGAACGGTGACGCAAGGAAAGGAAACGGTGACACTACTGGTCATCGACAACTTTCAGCCGGTGGCGGTGAAGCTCGATGAAGACGGCTTCGCCCCTGGCAGCCAGCCGCCTGTCGAGTATCAGCTGCGGCACGGCGAACTGGTGCTGGCGCACATCCGCTCGGTGCTTCAGGGCGGCGGGTTCAGGGTCGGGCTGAAGCAGGCGACGCGGGCAGACCGAACCATCGTCTTTCGTCGGCTCGACATCGCCCCGCTGCTCACCGGCGCGCCGCTCAAACGACAGGGCGGCGTGAGTACCTTGCAGATCAGCCGGGCACTCGCCGGACTGGATAAGGAACGGAAGATCGGCAGCGGCGGGCCGCTGGTGGTGAACATGAGTTTCGCGCTTATTCCCTGCAACCTCCAGTCGGTGTATCTCCAGTTCCGTGACGCGGCGCTTGAGGAAAAACCGCCGCTGCGCCTGACCTTCAGAGACTTCCTGAAAGCGGTGGCCGACGCCAACCTGCCCGCCACGCCCAGTCCCACCCCTGCCGACGAGCAGGCGTATCTGCGGGGGCTGTTCACCCACCTGCCCGCCAACGACCCGCTCCTGACCACCCTGCGGGGGCTGCTTGAGCGCCGCGCCGCCCTGGCCGTGGCGTCCAGCGGCAACTACGCCCAGAGCTTCGAGACCATGCCCGCCGCCTGGCCGCCCTCGCCGCAGGCCAGCCCCCCAGTGCTGGGCGTGGGCGCGACAGACAGCGCCGAGCAGGCACTGACCTGGCCCGATGTCTCGGACGTGCTGGAGGTCGGCCAGTGGTTCCGCTTCGCCTCACTGCCCGCCAACCTGGGCTGCTTCGTCGGGCCGGGCTGTATCTTCGCGGCTGCGCCCGCCGGAACCCAGCCCGGCGCGGCGACCTTCGCCTACAAGGGCACGTCCTTCTCGTCGCCCACCGTGGCAGCGGCGCTGGCCTCCCGGATGCCGCTCACGCCCGGCGCGGTGGGACCGTCCGATCCCTGCTTCCTGGTGGACGCAACCGGGTTCCTGCGGCTGCGGGGCGGCCCCGACCAGCCCGCCGTGCCCAAGCTGACCCAACGGCCTTTCAGACCGCTGTTTGCAGGCTGCCTCTGAACCCAAGCGGCCTGAGTTGGAGCGCGGGCATATTTATTCTGAGGCGTGCCATCGGTCCTCGGCCACCCCTGCCCTGCTGCTGACCGACATGCACACCTTCTGACTCGGCGCTGGCGATGAGGGCGGTCATGGTCCAGTCGTCAGCCACGTTGCAGGGCACTTCCGGCAGGTCGTCGTCACCTAGTGGGTCACTTGCCACAGGTTTACGTGTTCAAGAGATTGCCTGAGTCGAGCACGCTCCAGAGCCACCCAGTGCATGGCGTCTAGAACGGGCCCGATCTCGCCTTGCTTTCCTTTTGCCACCCCAAACGAACGGGGTC